>CAZVAY010000156.1:0-6663 GCA_964625265.1 uncultured Sphingobacteriales bacterium
CATTTGGTGTCTCCATTCGTAGCTTTGTTTAGTGTCGATAGATGGATAAAAAAGTCGATGTGAATTTTATTGCTGTCGGCTACTACAAAGGCATTGTTTTTATTTACTTCAATTCTGCCGACAAATTCTGTTTTTCTCCTTTGAACAACAGCCAGCACCTCGCCTTCGATCTTTTTACCCCTGCCGTGGTTTTTCTTTATTTTAATTGTAACAGTGTCGCCACTAAAGGCATTTCCTGTCGCCTTTGGAGGAATAAAAACATCTTCTTCCATGCCAACAATGCTGACAAAGCCATAACCAAAACGGGTGATTTCAATGATCCCTTGAGGGTTCTGGTCAATTTTTGGGAGTGAAGCATATTTCCACGATTGTGGTTCTGAAATTTTACCTTGTTCAGCCAAAAGTATCAGACTGTCGGATAATTGCTGTCTGTCTTTTTTCTGTTGCAGGCCCAACCTGTAAGCCAGTTGCTTCACATTGAATGATTCATTGGGATGTTCTTCTAAAAAACGGAGGATTTGATACCTGGTATCTTTTGCGCTTTTCTTTTGTTTTTTCTTCTTTGTCTTTACCATAAAAATTTAATAGAGCTTGCGAATGTGCAAATTTCAGGCATTTTATTCAATATGATGAATTAATAATGTAAAGATAACTTACTTTTTCCCGTTTTCTTCCCTGTTTTGACCGGTAATCCGGTTAAGAAATACTTTTCTGTTTCTACCGGAAGCTGTTTCTACGGTATCATCAATTTTATTCTAATTTTGCCCCAAATACCAGGACAAATGATAAAACCATCCATACCCAAAGGGACACGTGATTTTACCCCTGAACAGATGATCAAAAGGAATTTTATTTTTGAAACCATTAAATCTGTATTCAGGGCCTATGGTTTTTTGCCTTTGGAAACACCGGCCATCGAGAATTTATCCACCCTGCTGGGGAAGTATGGCGAAGAAGGCGACAGGCTGATCTTTAAAATTCTGAACTCAGGAGATTACTTAAATAAAGTGGACGGAGGCTTGCTTGACAAAAGGGATTCTTCGAAACTTACAAGCCAGATCAGTGAAAAAGGTCTCCGCTATGACCTGACGGTTCCTTTTGCCCGTTATGTGGTACAAAACAGGAACGATGTAACCATGCCTTTCAGGCGATACCAGGTTCAGCCTGTTTGGCGGGCCGACAGGCCTCAGAAGGGCCGCTACAGGGAATTTTATCAGTGTGATGCCGATGTAATTGGAACTTATTCCCTGCTTTGTGAAAATGACCTCCTGCTTATTATCAGGGATGTATTTAACAAGCTTCAGGTGGCCGTTCAGACAAAAATCAATAATCGCAAGGTATTATTTGGCATTGCTGAAACGGCCGGAATAACGGAGCAGTTTATGGATATGACCATTGCCATTGACAAACTTGAAAAAATTGGTATGGACGGTGTTGTAAGTGAATTATCGGGTCGCGGTATTAGCGAATCTGCCATCGAAAAGATCAGGGAGGTATTTGAAAAAAACAACTTACCTGACCTGGAGAAAATCAGCTTTTTGAAAGGATTTTTGGACCAATCCGAAACCGGGCTTGAAGGTGTGGAAGAACTGGAAACGCTGATAGGTTACAGAAAGGGTGATGACAATTTATTTGATATTGACCTCACGCTGGCACGGGGGCTGAATTATTACACCGGGACAATTTTTGAAGTTGTAGCCACGGATGTAAGCATAGGGAGTATTTGCGGGGGAGGAAGGTATGACGACCTGACCGGGGTATTCGGAATGCCCGGAATTTCCGGGGTGGGTATTTCCTTTGGCGCTGACCGGATTTATGATGTTATGGCAGAGAAAAACCTGTTTCCGGCTGAGGCTTTTGTTTCTACCCAGGTTTTAATTGTGAATTTTGGCGGGGAAACAGAATTGGAATTGTTGAAAATCGCAGAATATTTGCGTAAAAATGGGGTCAGGGCAGAAATTTATCCCGAAGCATCAAAGATGAAAAAACAAATGGCATACGCCAATAAGCTCAATATTCCATTTGTATTGTTAGTGGGTGAGGATGAGCTGAAAAGGGGAAAGTTCTCATTAAAAAACATGCATTCTGGTGAACAAAGCCAGCTTAAGCTTGAAGAGATTATTACCACTGTGCAAAACGCGTAGAGCAGGGAATGACCTTATTATTATTAAAGAAATATTTACCGGAAAATAGTTTTTACTACGTTTCGGGGTTGATCAGCAAGGAAAATATACGGATAAAAATCGGCCCTGCCAGAAAAACCAGGTTAGGGTCGTTCAGGCCGGGGAATAATGGCCGGTACGCCACCATCAACATCTCTGGAACTCTCAACCCATACAGTTTTCTGATCACCCTTTTGCACGAACTGGCACATCTTGCCGTATGGAAAAAACACGGCAGAAAAGCTTTGCCGCATGGAATGGAGTGGAAGGTCGAATTTATCGAACTGATGATACCTGTATTAAAGAGTGAGATTTTCCCCCGGGATGTTTTAGTGCCCCTGTCACATTATATGGAAAACCCGGGCGCCTCAACCAACAGGAGCCCTGCCCTGACACTGGCATTAAAACAATTCGACCCTGTTCGGGAAGATGTCCTGGAATTGCAGGAATTGCCTGATGGTGAGAAGTTTTTATTTAATGGGAACAGGGTTTTCAAAAAATTGCACAAAGTACGCACACGTTACTTATGTGCCGAAGTGAAGACCAACAGAAAATATTCTTTTAGCCCGTTGGCAGAAATAAAAAAGCTTGGGTCTTAAATTTGTATGTTTGAGGTATCAATGACTCTCAGACAAATTCATATCATCTTTATTTTATTATTGTCCCTGATTGGGTCAGGTGTCTTTGGCCAGAAAATCCATCAGATTGAAATTCACCAGGCTGATGAAATGATAGGTAAAAATAAAAGACAAAAATTTCAGAAGCTTATTGGGAATGTAGTGATGAGCCACGAAGGTGTTTTTATGTATTGCGATAGCGCTTACTGGTACAATAGCAAAAATTTTTTCGAGGCTTTTGGACAGGTCAGGATTAAGCAGGGCGATAGTATTTTACTTACCGGTAGGCATTTGTATTACGATGGAAATGAAAGTTCGGCCCTGATCAAGGAAAATGTTGTTTTTAAGGACAACACCATGACCCTGAAAACGGAATCACTTCATTACGATATTGCCAATAATAATGCATGGTATAACAGGTCGGCAACAATAATCGATACGTCCAATACCCTCACCAGCCAACTGGGTTATTATTATTCGGAAACAAAGGACTTGTTTTTTAAGAAAAACGTAGTGTTGAAAAACGAAGATTTTACGCTGAAGTGTGATACCTTGCAATATAATATCCGGACTAAAATTGCCTGGTTCAAAAGCCCAACGGATATTCTGGGTGAAGGGGATGACCGTATCTATACCGAAGACGGCTGGTACAGTACTACAGAGAAAAAGTCGTTGTTTAAAAAGAATGCTTTCATTGTCAGTGACAAGTATTACATCAAAGGACAGTGGCTGTTTTACAACAACGAAACAGGTTATGCAAAGGCAAAAAATGATGTTACATTCAGAGCTTCCGACAAAGATATTGAGGTAAAAGGACAATTGGCAGAGCGGTTCGAAGAAAAACAGTATACTTATGTGACCGACAGTGTTTTGTTCATTAACTACCTGAAAAATGATACGCTGTATTTGTCCTGCGATAGCCTGAAAGTGATGGAGGACAGCCTGGAAGACCGGAATACCATTCTTGCCTTTCATGATGTATTGGTTTACAGTACCGGTATGCAAGTGAAATGTGATTCGCTGGCATACATTCAGGCTGATTCATTGATCCATTTGTTTTTTGAACCTGTTATCTGGAGCGACAGGAACCAGATTACAGCCGATAAAATGGTTCTCTTCCTGGCCAATGACCAACTCGACCGTATTGTGCTTAAAAAAAACTGCTTTATGGCCGAAGAAGTGGACAGCCTCAGGTTCAACCAGGTGAAAGGTAAGGATATGTTGGGATATTTTCACAAGGGCGGCCTTTATAAAGTCGATGTGCAGGGCAATGCACAATGCATTTATTATCTGTCGGATGAACTGGAAAAAGTAATAGGTGTCAGCCACAACGAAAGTAGTTTTATCCGGATCATGATGGAGAATAAAAAGATTAATACCATCAACTTTATCTCACAACCAACAGGCGAAGTTATACCTCCAAAGCAGGATAACCCCGCCAAAAGCAGGCTGGATGGTTTCTACTGGCGTGGCAATGAAAAACCAGAAAACATTAATGATCTGTTTTTAAAAAGGAAGACAATTTATAGTCCGTAAAACGGTTAATTTTTATCTGATGAAATTCAGTATCCATCATATTTTCTTTCTTGCCCTTCTGGGAACAGGCCTTGTTACAAACGGGCAGGTTAAGGTAGATAAAAATGAATATGATTTTGGTATTTTAAAGAACTGGAGTGAATCACCTGCTGTTTTTGTTTTGACAAATACCTCTAACAGCCCCATGGCGATTTTGAATATCAGGAAATCCATGAATGTGCATGTCAACTATCCCAGGGAGTTTATTCAGCCGGGGAAAACGGCAAGGGTATTTGTTTATTTTGAACCGCCTGATATTGGAAAATTTAATGAAGATATCCTGGTTTATACCAGCAGCCAGGAAAAACCAATAAAGCTTGTTATCAATGGGAAAGTCAACTCTTTCCAGGAATGTCCTTCGGCCCTGGCAACGCAAAATATGGATAACTTCAGGTTTGAACTGGCCGGTATGGTCATTTCTTCAGAATCAAACCAACCGGTACCGGGGGCCACGGTCAGGCTGATCAATGCACAGGATTTTAATACACAGAAACTGAAAAGCGGTAAAGACGGTAAATTTGATAAAACAATTCCCATCGGCTTATATATTGTGCATGTGGAAGCCCCGGGTTTTGCTTTATATGAAGAAAATATGTACCTGAATAAGAACACACCCTTTCTTGAAATAAACCTCACGCCATCCGGTGGGGAAGGAACAGAATGGGTGGCCAATGATTCTCCTGAAACCATTGAAAATAACAATAGGGAAAAGCAACCGGAAACAGAGACAGACCTGGAACCACAAAAGCTAAAGTTGAAATCCTTTATCCAAAATGGAATAGTGGTCGATGAAGCGGGAAACCCCGTTAACCGGGCCAGTGTGGTATTAAAATCGAAGCAAACCCGGACACCGTATTTTTACAAAACCATGCAGGATGGGAAGTTTCGAAAAATGTTGCTGCCAGGGAACTATACTTTAAAGGTTTTTGCTGAGGGTTTTGCCACTTATGATTCTGAGGCTACCCTGGACGGTACACTGCCAGAGTTGAAAATTACCCTAACAAAACTTCAGCCGCCTGAAACAGAACCAGAGGTTCAGGTAGCAGTAAAAACAAGGTCAGGGCCGGTTGTGGTGGCAGGAACGGTATTGAACCGGACTACCCGCGTGCCCGTAAACAGAGCCAGCCTGAATTTTAAAAATACAGAAACCGGTACCAATTATTTCTACAAAACATTCAAAGACGGGAAATTTTCAAAATCACTTCCACCGGGTACTTATTCCCTCAAGGTAAACGCACCGGGTATGGGGCAAACCGATTCTACCCTGACTATCAGCAATGCTGTGGAAGACATAGCTGTTTACCTGCCGGAAGAAAGTGCTACGGAGACCCCCACCCTGCAACAGGGGAAAGTCAAACTGGCCATTCAGGTAGTTGACAAAAAATCCGGTGAGCCTGTAACAGGCGCAATGGTGAGCCTGTATAATGACAATACCGATAAGCTTTACATGATAAAGACCAATAAAAACGGGCTGGCTGACGATAACCTGGATACCGGTTTGTTTGCCATTAACCTGAAGGCCCCCGGATATCAAAGATATTTCGGGAAGCTGGCTGTTAAACCGGGCATGGATATGCCGGTACTCCAACTGGAATCGCAAACTCCGGTAATCGCAGAGGTGGAGCATCCTGTTAAAAAGGACAGCATAGTCAAAAAACCCGTCCTGGAGCAAGTGAAAAAAGCTACGGTGGAAGAAGTAAAAAGAGAACCGGAGATTTTAGATGAAGGGCCGCTTTCCCCAAAACTTTACCTGGCTAACAACATCGTTTTCCTGGTTGATGTTTCGGGTTCCATGAAACAGTACCACAAAATTGATAACCTGAAATATTCCATGAAAAGGCTCATAAAAATTCTTCGGGATATTGACATGGTTACCCTGATCACCTACAGTGCACAACAGCAAGTTGTATTTTCTGCCATGCCAGCAGACCGTAAGGACAGCATCAGGCGAATGGTTGATAGTATGCAAGCCGAAGGGTTGACTTATGGCATTCGCGGATTGGAAAAGGCTTATGCAATTGCCGAAGATAATTTTATTCCCGGAGGTAATAATGAGGTGATTATTGCCACCGATGGTGAATTTAATTCCCCTGATTATTCTGAAATCCAGTTGATCAATATGATCACCAAATATGCCAGGAAAGACATCAGGCTCACGGTTATTGGTTTTGGAAAAAATGAAAAAGCATTAAGGACATTAAAAAGGATGTCGGTTTTTGGCAAAGGGAATTATCTGCATATTAGCAACAAAGCACAAGCTGAATCCATTTTAATTGAGGAAATAAAGCTAAACTCTGAGATTCGTTAAG
>CAZVAY010000157.1:0-6656 GCA_964625265.1 uncultured Sphingobacteriales bacterium
ACAGCTTAAAAAACTTTAAACCATTAATTGTAAACTAAAATGGTTGGAATTTCCCACCTTTTTCCTGCCATGATAGGTTGTTAAGATCCCGGAATATGCAGGACGGTTAGAAAAAAGCCTGAATGATGTCGTTGAAAATGGTGAATAAAATCAGCCCGAATATGATTACAATTCCAACGGTCTGGATAATTTCCATCGCCTTGGTACTTAGCGCCCTGCCACTGATCATTTCAATAAATATGGTGATCACATGCCCTCCGTCAAGTGCAGGAATGGGTAGCAGGTTCATGAAGGCAAGGATTAATGACAATAATCCGGTAATGGTCCAAAAATTTGCCCACACCCAGTTTCCTCCATAAATGGCAGCAATCCCGACCGGGCCTTTCAGTGCTTTTCGCGGGTCGACTTCACCTTTGAACAAGCTGATGAATCCCAGGGTGTTTTCACGCAACAGGGTCCATGCTTTCCTATTGCCGTATTTGAAGGATTCGAAAAAGGCATAGTTAACGGAAGAAATTATCCTTTCATCGGTAGCATAAAACCCGATTTGCCCTTTTTCGTTTACAGGAACGTTGTCAAGCAGTATTTGTTCGCCATTGCGGTCGAGAACGACACGGATGGATTTACCTTTGTAATGGCGCATACGCCCGACAAACTCCCAGTAATAATGTACGGCAGTGTCGTTGATAGAAATGAATTTATCGCCATCCCTGATCCCGGCCTTGTAGGCCGTACTTTTATGGGGTACCTTACTGACAGCAAAAGTATATGCCGGCTGGATAATATTGTCAATGCCCTGATCGGCAATGTCGTTGAGGAAGTTGTCCGGTGTAGTGAGGGTTATAATCTTGCCGTTTCGTTTGACTTTGATTCCGGCATGGTTTGACAGCAACCTTTCGTAGCTATACAGGTCTGTGAATTTATTCATACCGAGGAAATCATCCCCGTTTACAGAAAGGATAGTATCACCGGTCTGAAACCCGATTTTTTTCCCATAGTCCATAGCAACAATGGCCGGATCGTTACCTTTGACCGGGACATATTGTTCTCCATAATGAAAAAGTATGAAGGAGAAAATGATGATCCCCAGGACCAGGTTCATGAACACACCGGCTACCATGACGATGAGTCGTTGCCATGCGGGCTTGGAGCGGAATTCCCAGGGTTGGGGAGGTTGTTCCAGTTGTTTTTTATCCATGGATTCATCAATCATTCCGGCAATTTTGACATAGCCACCCAAGGGGAACCAACCAATTCCGTATTCGGTATGGCCACGTTTAAAGCTGATCAGTTTTTTCTTGCCGAAATCAAAAAAGATAAAAAATTTGTCGACCCGCATACCGAATGCACGGGCTGCCAGAAAATGTCCGAATTCGTGAATTGCTACAAGGATTGACAATCCAAGCAGTAACTGGCCTATCATGGTAAGTGTCTGCATATTATTTTATCAGAGAGTTAGCGAAAGACCTGGTAGCCTTATCAGTTTCGAAAATATCTTCAATTTGAGGTTCAGCTAAATGATCTATTTTATTCATGCATGCTTCGTTAATCCTGAAAATTTCCTCAAATTTAATATGATTTTGAAGGAAGGCGCTCACTGCAATTTCATTGCCAGCATTCAGGATACAGGGCATATTGCCGGCCTTACGTGCGGCTTCGAAGGCTAATTCGAGGTTGGGGAAACGATTGAAATCGGGTTGTTCGAAATGGAGTTGAGACAGTTTACTAAAATCAATCCGGGGGAATTCATTTTTTATCCTTTCGGGAAAGGAGAAAGCATACTGCAAAGGTATTTTCATGTCCGGGTAACTAAGCTGTGCTTTCACGGAACCGTCAGCAAAAGATACGAGGGAATGAACGAGGGATTCAGGATGAATGAGTACCTTTATCTGATCGAGGGTAAGATTAAAAAGGTACATAGATTCTATCACTTCAAACCCTTTATTGATCAAGGTAGCTGAGTCGATTGATATTTTGTCACCCATTTTCCAACATGGGTGTTTCAATGCATTTTCAGGTGTGAACCCTGAAGATTTAACAGGTGATTTTCTGAACGGACCGCCTGAGGCCGTAAGAATGATTTGTTCAATTTCATTATCATATTCGCCTGTCAGGCACTGGTAAATAGCTGAATGTTCCGAGTCGACAGGGATAATGTTGGCCTTGTGATTTGCATACTGTTCCCTGATGAGTTTTCCGGCTACCACCAGGGATTCTTTGTTGGCCAGGGCAATGCTTTTGTCTAACCTAATAGCCTCGATAGTGATTTTTAGTCCGGCAAAACCCAGTAATGCATTGAGGATGATATCGTTTTCGTCAGAATCGAGTGTTTGGGTCAGGGAATTGCTACCCGTATAAACCTTGATACCATGGGAAAACAGGGCATCATCCACTTCCTTAAAATAATGATCGTTGGCGATGACAACACAATTGGGTTTAAACTTCAATGCCTGCCTGATGAGCAGTTCATAATTGTTGTTGGCTGTCAGGACGGAAGTATAAAACCTGTCGGGGAAGGCTGCAATGACCTCAAGTGCCTGTGTGCCAATTGAGCCTGTTGCACCGTAAATTGCAATACCTTTCCGTTTCACATGTCAGATTTTTAAAGGGCAAAGGTATTAAAATTTAGAGAGATTAAATCCAGGCAGAATTTCGGAAGATCATGGATAACCGGGTATAAAATGTACAGCAACAGGGATAACTTGATTCCGTTGTTGCCTATTTTTCTGTTAACTTCGCCTGAAATATTTAACCTATGAAAAGAATGAAATTCGGCCTTTATGTAGTTACAGCACTGATTGTTGTGTCCTGTACACAACAGCAGGGAAATTTTGAAGAGAAAATTCAAAAGCATGAACGAAAAATGCTTGACATGGCATTTGTTACCGGAGATGTTCAAATGGCTATTCAATCGACCCAGGCCATGTTGCTTTATGACAGTGCCAATATAAACCTGATGGATACACTTGTCAACCTCTACCTGGCATTAAGCGACTATGGGAGTGCCTATTTTACTTCTGGAAGAATTTTAGAAATTGACTCTGTCAATGAAAAAGCCTTAGAAGCCAGGGCCAAGTCGGCAGCTTTGCTCAATAAGAATTCAGATGCCCTGATGCTATATAAAAAGTTGTTTGGTTTAAAAGCAGACACGCGGTATTTGTACGAAATGGCCGTATTAAATTACAATTCGGGATTACCTGAACAGGGTGAAGAATTGTTGAAGAAGTTGATTGATATGCCTCAGAGCAGAACCGACCTTTATACTTACAGGTTGAAGGGTGGCCAACTGGTACAGGTACCGGTACTTGCCGTTGTTTACTTTTTCATCGGCACTTACATAGAAACGAAGGGACTTCAGGAAGAAGCCATTGAATATTATCGCAAATCACTGGAGGTTTATCCGGGTTATGGGTTGGCAGCAAATAAATTAAATGAATTAACAGCCGAAAAATAAATTCCGGGGACAAATCTGATGAACATTACAAAGGGATCATGGCTCAATAAACTGGGTTTTACAGCAGGAGGGTTTATAATTGCCATTCTGATCATCGACCTTTTTTCGGGAAGCAGCGAAACAGAGCCTGAGAAATATAAAGAAAATTTCGAGCGGAATTACGGCATTTATGCCCTCGACCTGCCTGAAAATATTGACTTTGCCGGTGAAAAAGTACCCATGGAAATGGATGATGCCCGGGAGAGGCTGGACAGGGAATTATTGGTGAATACTTACTGGCAGTCGAATACTTTGTTATTTTTTAAGAGAGCCAACCGGTGGTTCCCGGTGATCGAACCCATTTTAAAACAAAACGGCATTCCTGAAGATTTTAAATACCTGACTTTGGTGGAAAGCGGGCTTCAAGATGTGGTGTCACCATCCGGGGCAACCGGCTACTGGCAGTTTATGAAAAGTGCCTCTAAAGAATACGGACTGGCAGTAAATTCAGAAGTGGATGAGCGTTATCACATCGAAAAAGCCACAGAAGCAGCCTGTAAGTATTTTAGGAAAGCTTATGACGAATTTAATAACTGGACACTGGCAGCGGCTTCTTTTAATATGGGTGTTTCCGGATTACGATGGCACCTTGCCAAACAGGAGGTGATTTCCTTTTACGATCTTAACCTTAACTCTGAAACCAGCCGTTACATTTTTCGGTTACTGGCCATAAAGGAGATATTGGAAAACCCGGATCAGTATGGATTTCATTTCAGGTCAGAGCATCTTTACCAGCCCTACCGGACGCGGGTAATCCTGGTTGATTCCACCGTTGATAACCTGTACCATTTTGCCAAAGCCAACAACATCACTTACAAGGACCTGAAGAAGTTGAACCCATGGCTCAGGTCAACGAGATTGCGTGTTGCAGCAGGAAAGAGTTATGAAATAAAAGTTCCTGTAACCATGGATAATGACAGGCAGGTTCCGGTCAATATTTTTTATGATGAAATTCCGGTTCAGAAAATTGCCGAACCGGTAAAAAAACCAGAGCCCAGGCTGGTTGTTTACGAGGTAAAGAAAAGAGACAGAATTGAAGATATTGCCAAAAAATTTGATGTAGATCCCGAGCTGATCATACAATGGAATAAGCTTGAAAACAGGAAAATCCGCAAAGGGCAATCATTAAAGATTTACATTGGGGATAAGTGAAAGACCTAACTATGAGAGCATTAGAGAAGGAAAAGAATGCTTTTACCACCGATATTTCCATCTACGGTGCCCGTGAGCACAACCTGAAAAATATTGATGTAAGTATTCCGCGAAATAAATTGGTTGTAATAACGGGCCTGAGCGGTAGCGGCAAGTCAAGCCTGGCTTTTGACACCCTGTTTGCCGAAGGCCAACGCAGGTATATGGAAACATTTGCCTCCTATGTGAGACAGTATATGGGTAGTATGAAACGGCCCGATGTTGAAAAAATTGACGGGCTCAGCCCGGTGATCAGTATAGAACAAAAAACAGTCAGCCGAAACCCACGTTCCACCGTGGGAACAATCACCGAGATTTATGATTTTCTGCGTCTCCTGTTTGCCAGGGTAGCTGATGCCTATTCATACAAGACAGGAAAAAAGATGGTCAGGTACACCGAAGAAGAAATTCTGGAATTATTATTTGAAAAATATGAGGATCAGCATTTTCAGTTGTTTGCCCCCGTGGTAAAATCCAGGAAAGGACACTACAGGGAACTGTTTGAAAGATTCAGGAGAAGGGGGTATACCAAAGCCCTGGTTGATGGGGAAATCGTGATCATTGAGCCTAACATGCAACTGAGTCGTTTTAAAATCCATGACATTGATATCCTCATTGACAAATTAAAAGTCAATACAAAAAACAGGATCAGATTGAAAAAAAGCCTGTCGCTGGCCTTGAAAGAGGGAAAAGGTACGGTAGCAGCCATTGTTTCCGGGGTAGATGAGCCGGTTTATTTTTCCAAAAACCTGATGGATGCCGAAACAGGCCTGTCGTACAACGAACCACAGCCTAATACTTTTTCGTTTAATTCGCCTTATGGAGCCTGCCCGGAATGTAACGGCCTGGGCAAGGTTTATAAAATAGATGAGGAAACCATTGTCCTGAACAAGAACAAAAGTATCAAGGATGGTGGCCTGCTGATTCTCGACCCCAGGAAGGAATCGTGGATTGCAGGAATATTGAGGGCACTGGCCCTGAAATTCAAGGCCACCCTTGACACCCCTATCAAAGACCTGCCCCGTGAAATGCTGGATGCGATTTTATTAGGCCATCAAGAGCCGCTGCTGGTAGTTACGCCATTTATCGAATATGAAACCGTATTTGTAGGCCTGATAAAAAAATACAAATCTATTCTTGATAACGCTGATAAAATTTACGCCCTGGATATACTCAGGGAATACATTCCGGTAGTAGGCTGTCCGGTGTGCTCGGGTTACAGAATTAAAGAAGAAGCTCTTTGGTTTAAGATCAATGGGAAACATATCGGAGAAGTGGCGGAAATGGAACTCGAAGATTTTTTGAAATGGTTAAAGGATGTTCCGGAGAAGCTGACTGGCTTTAAACAAAAGATTGCCGGGGAGCTTTTGAAAGAAATTGAAACACGAACCCGCTTTATGCTGGATATTGGTCTCAGTTATTTATCGCTAAACAGGCCGGTTTACTCCCTTTCGGGTGGGGAATCACAGCGTATCAGGTTGGCAACGCAAATAGGATCACAACTGGTCAATGTCAGTTATATTATTGACGAGCCCAGCATTGGGCTGCACCAGCGCGACAACCACAGGCTGATTGACTCGTTGAAAGGCCTGGCCGGTGTTGGCAACAGTGTGATTGTGGTAGAACACGACAAGGATATGATGCTGGCTTCCGATTTTCTGGTTGACCTGGGGCCGGGAGCCGGAAAACATGGCGGTATGGTCAGCTTTGCCGGTGAAGTCGGGAACATTGGAAAAAGCCAATCTTTTACTGCTGATTATCTGTCGGGCAGAAAAGAAATTTCCGTACCGCCCCAAAGACGGGATGGCAATGGAAAATACCTGGAATTGTTAGGCGCAACAGGCCACAACTTAAAAAATGTACATTTGAAATTACCTCTCGGCAAGTTGATTTGTATCACCGGAGTTTCCGGTAGTGGAAAATCCTCATTGATCAATGAAACCCTGTATCCTATTATCAGGAACCGTTTTTA
>CAZVAY010000158.1:0-6652 GCA_964625265.1 uncultured Sphingobacteriales bacterium
GGATGCAGGACTTATTGGCAGCCATATTGACTATGACAACCGGCTTTACCTCAGGGATAATAATAGTGTTCACAACCATGCTACACACGTAGCCGGGACGGTTGGGGGAGCGGGAATCATTGACGAGTATTACAGGGGCATGGCTCCGGATGCTAAAATTTATTCCTGGGATTTCTACGGCTATATTCCTTTCGAAATGGATTCGGCTATTGGTCTTGACACCATTGTCATAACACAGAATTCGTATGCTTATGACCCCAATTATGACAGTTGCTCTTTTCGTGGCCGTTATGACTGGAGCTCATCTATGACTGACCAACTGACCTATAATTATCCCTGGTTTATCCATGTTTTTGCTGCCGGGAATTACAGGTCGCAGTGCAGCCAGGGAGGATTCAGGACTGTTTCCAGCGGATTCCAGGCTGCTAAAAATACGCTGACCATTGCTGCTGTTTATGAAACGGATGCCATCAGTTGGTTCAGCAGTTGGGGACCCATCCGTGATGGACGCCTGAAACCGGATGTAGCTGCCGATGGCGTTGCTGTAAAGTCCACACAGCCAAACAATAATTACTCAGGATCGTGGAATGGCACTTCTATGGCCTGCCCTGCAGCATCGGGAACTATTGCACAATTGTATGAAGGATATCAAAATCTTTATCAAAAAAAACCCGAGGCTGCTATTCTCAAATCCGTGATTTGTAACACAGCCACTGACAAGGGAAATCCCGGCCCTGATTTTAAATATGGCTTTGGGATAATGAACGGGCTGAAAGCCTGGGAAGCACTTAGCAATCACAATTTCACATACGACAGCCTGGCCCAGGGGGGAACTTATTATGACACCTTGCTTGTTAGCTCTCCGGTCAATGAATTTAAAATTCTGCTTTGCTGGTCCGATAAGCCTGCCGATGCCTATGTCCGAAGTGATTCCAGCGCACTGATCAACCTGTTAAATTTAAGTGTTTCAGACACTTTGGGAAATACCTGGCTTCCTCTTGTATTGGATCCGTTCAACCCCAATAATGTAGCCGTACAGGCAATAGATACACTCAACAACATCCAACAGGTGGTGATCAGCAACATCAACCCTGGTAAATACATTATCAAAGTTACCGGAACTCATATTCCCCTTGGCAGGCAAACCTTTGCTTTATCATACGAAAAGATCAAGCCCGCATTGGATATTGTTTTCCCTGACGGAAATGAAAAACTGCTTAACTCAACCACCTATTCTATCCGTTGGGATTCGTACTCAAAAACCGGCTATTACAGACTTGAATTTTCATCCGACTCAGGCACTACCTGGTCAACCCTAAGCAATGCTGTCAATATCCAAAACAGGTATTATCACTGGGTTACCCCTAACCAGGCATCAGGTGGCTGCCTGATCAGGTTGACAAACTCAGTGGATACTGTTGTCAGCGATACATTTTTTACTATCCTGCCCCGGCCTGAAAACTTAACTACCATTTCGTGCAGCGGACAGGTTACCCTGAAATGGACCCCGGTTCCCCTGGCAGATTCTTTCAGGTTATACCAACTGGATCAAAATTCAATATGGCAATTTAAGGGAGCCACAGCAGATACTTTTTTTACATTTACCGGCCTGAACGATACAATGAGTTACTGGTTAACGGTTTCATCCGTGACTAATTCCGGTGCCGAAAGCCGAAAAGCGTTTGCCCTTCAGGCAACACCTGATTCAGACAGGTTTGCACCCGTTTTCATTATGAATCTTGTTTCAGATACCTTGTGTAACGGCTCATCAAAATTATTTACTACGGCTTGTTCCGGTGACAGGCCTTTCAGTTACCAATGGTTTACCCAAATGCCGGGTAACCAAAATTGGGATACATTAATTAATTTCACCGATTCATTCCTGAGTTTGTCCTCATTTGTACCTGCCGATGACCACACTAAATTCAGATTAAGGGTAATGAACAGCTGTGAGAGCAAGGTGTTTTCCAACATAGCTAACATACGCGTTGATTCCGGGATCCGTTTTAACCTTCCATCAGATACCGCTACCATCTGCATGGACGATACCGTTATTTTCAACCAGTTTGTCCAAAGCCTGGAACCTTCCTCATTAACCTGGCAGCAAAGCGCCAACAACGGCAATACATGGTCTGACATGGCAGGAAGGAATTCCGACAGCCTACAGATGAACCATGTTGATTATACCCAAAATAATTACCTGTACCGTTTAAAAGCTACTTCCGCCTGCATAACTGCTGCATATTCCCCAGTGAACTTACTAAGGGTTCATCCTCCTCTTACAGTTTTTATTCATTCCAATGAGGATACGCTGTGTTTTGGAAACATAATTAATCTGGTGGCACAGGGTTCAGGTGGCGACAGCAACCAGTATTCTTATAGCTGGCCAGGATATGGAAGCAATGCAACATTAACTGACACCCTTTTTACCGATAAATCTTTTATTGTTTCCCTGGATGATAATTGTAGTTCCTATGATGCTGCCGATACTGTTCAGATTCACGTGTTGCCGCCATTGGCTGTCCGGGTTATGGCTTCATCAGATACTATTTGCAATGGCAGGGAAACAGTAATTTCCGCATTGGCAACCGGAGGTGATTCAAACGCTTACTCCATTAGCTGGAATGATACGGCACTTTCAGGTTTTTCGACCAAAATAATCCCACAGTTCTCAAAGACATACCGGGCAGTTCTGACCGATGGCTGCTCATCTGTAAATGCAAGTGACAGTGTATTTGTTTATGTCAGGCCTGCATTGTCCATCCGGTTGTCCGCCAATCAGGACACATTTTGTTTTGGCGATACAGTGTCGGTTACAGCGCTGACTTCAGGCGGGCTTGCCGATAACCATGAGGTCACATGGAACAACAGTCTGATTACAGGCAATTATCTCAATACCAGGGCCGATAGCTCCACATGGATTTTTGCTGAGCTCACTGACCATTGCAGCGTGAACAATGATTTTGATTCCATTTATTTTCATGTCCTGCCTCCTCTTGCAGTACAAATTATACCGGATTCCCTACAACCTTTATGTTCCGGTAACCAACAATCTTTCAGGGCAATTCCGTCAGGAGGCAATGGGGATTATCAATTCATCTGGAATGATAGCATGGCCGGTTCAGATTCATTTGCCATGACATTTAACCAATCTTCACAGGTGAAGGTTATTCTTGATGACCACTGCACCCACCCGTTAGCAAATGATTCCGTTTTTATACCTGTTTTACCGCCCCTTTCTGTGGCAATTCAATATCCGGATGATACGGTGTGCTTCGGATCTATTGTTGAACTGACAGCCAGGCCAGGTGGCGGCAGGGATTCCAACTACGTTTTTACCTGGGAACCCGGCCACCGTTCCGGCCCTCTGGTTTCGGATAAAATAACAACACCTACCTGGTACAAATTGAAACTGGAGGACGGCTGTTCCTCTAAGCCGGCATTCGATTCTACATTGCTCAATATAGAACTTATAAATGCAGACTGGACTTCACTCAGCAAATACCTTGATGTCACTTTCACCGCAAATGACACCACTCAATCAAGTTTTCTATGGATCATTGACAATCTGGATGTTCTCCACGGTTTCAGGGCACATTATACATTTGATACCACTTCAATGCATTTGATTTGCTTAGTTGTGAAGAGTTTTAAAGGATGCACGGATACTATTTGCAAATTCATTTATGTAAAAAGCAATGGGATTTCAACAGCCGGGAAGGAAGAAGGCATTGAAATATATCCCAATCCAGCGAGGGAGAACTGGGTTATCAGGAACAACACAAACACACCCATTATTTCCTACAGTTTGTATGATGTTTCAGGTAAATTATTACATATCGAACCATTGGCGCTCCCCGGGAAGGGAGAAGCCTTAATTGACATTTCTCGCCTTACCAAAGGAGCATATATTCTAAAATTAACTGACTACAAAAACCGGATTTTTAATAAAATTGCTATCAAATACTAATCTTTTATTTAAAACTGGCACAATTGGTATTGACTAATTTTAATTTACCCTCAAAATACTCATCCTGAGGTGGTAATGTCAACACCTGCAATTTATCCAGCGGGATATTCTTAAAAATAGGATAATCCTCATCAGGCAATACGCCTTGGTAGGGATTCCCATTTACGCATTTAGGATCAATGGCATACAGGCCTATTCCGGTTCCTCCGGAACTTCCGTTACCTCCACCGCCTCCATTGTCACACAAATACATCCCATATTCCTGCATGGCTTTACAAATGATCTTTTCGGCAGTAGTTAGATTTAAAGTGTTCAGGTCAAGAGTAGGGTCAAGCCGCAAATGTGCACCTTCGGGTAAAGCATCATCACGGTTAACCTCCCCGTCACTTTCGGTTGCGGGAGGAACAGGCCCATTTGATTTTGTCAAGGAATAATTGAAAACCAATGCATGATTGATAGAGCCGTTTTGCAGTTCATCTGGCCAGATTACGCCACCCAGGAAGGCAAAGCCGGAACCACGTGTCGACAAGCCGAATTCATAAACGCCCTTACTGTCCATGGATATGGAGTTCCCCCAACTTGCTTCCCATTCACCATTTACTTTTCGGACCTGCCAGAAATCAAACTCACACCTGTTTACCAGGTCGAGAATAACCATGTTGTTATCCATATCAGAATTTTCTCCACATTTCCCGGCTTTAATAGGCCTGTTTTCCCCATCAATATCATAGGTAGGTTCAGCATAATCGGGTATCGGCACATTTTGCAAATAATTTATTCCCAACTGCCAGTATTCACCACATGGTAAAAACACATCATACCGGGGTGTATTTTCGTCAGCAACGAAAACTGTGGTGTTGTATTGTTTCAGGCTCAGAACTGCCCAGGGTTGTGGCTGAGCTGCCTCTATCATGGCCTGGACGTACTTTGCAGAGTTGGGATCTATAGTCGCATTGGGATCTATCTTTGTATTAAAATGGCTTTCGGAACTATACAAGTGCAGGGAGGCAAAAGACGGAAGTGAATCCGGCATATTCCCGGAACCCGTGTAGCTAATTTCGTCTTTGTTACAATGAATGAATTGAAGGGTAATGACAGCGGAAAGCAGAATTACCATAAAAAGTGAAAAGAATTTTTTCATTTCGACATAATTTTATTGCACAAACAAATATAATAATTTTCTAATCATATTTATAATATCTATATATTTTAATTTTAGAATATTACCAGGGTTGTTTTTTTGTTGGTCAATCATTTTAGGTAACCTAATTTTGCTGAAACGGTTATCAAAGGCGCATCATGAAACTTTTAAGAAATTATTGTTTACCTGCAATATTGAGCCTGCTTATCATGAGTGGACAAGCTCAAACAACACAGATTCTTTTTATTGGCAATTCGATTACAGCATCAGGCATTCCTGATGTTGTCAAAGACCTGGCTCTTGCAGGTGGTGATTCCGTGTATACAGAACTTTTCTGGAACGGCCAGTTACTTAGGGATTACACCACCGACCCGGGGGCAAAGTCAGCAGTTGAAGCCAAGCTGAATGAGCGAAGCTGGGATTATGTGGTACTCCAGGAAAACAGCCAGGTCAGCGGGTTCTTCCCCGGATGGACACAATATTATTTCGAGTATTACAGCTACAATGCCGCCCGGACACTGAATAACCTGATCAGGGCAAATAATTCGTGTACGGAAACAGTTTTTTTTATGACTTATGGTTACATCACTGGAGATCAAACCAATTTTCCTAATGATGATTATTTTAAGATGCAGGGCAGGATTACAAGGAATTACCTGATGCTGGCCGATAGTTTTTCATCAACAGTTGCCCCTGTTGGTGTTGCCTGGCAAAAGATCATGAGCGACTATAGTTTTGGTAACCAGCTTTATCTGCCTGGTGATCATCATCCCAGCGATCTTGGCGTTTACCTGGCCTCTTGTGTGTTTTATGCCACTTTATTTCAAAAAAGCCCTGTAGGATTGGGTTATTATTATTCACTGACCCCCAACAAAGCCACCTTTATGCAAGCCATAGCTGACACTATTGTACGGCAGGATTCCAACGACTGGAATATCAACATCAACAAACCCATGGCTGATTTCACCTACAGTTATCAGGCAACAAAACTTCAGTTTTCTGCCAACACTAAATCCAGATACAAAAGCTATTGGTGGGATTTTGGCGACAGCACAAATTCAAAAACAAAGTCTCCTGTTCATCAATTCGATTCTGCTGGAAAATATTATTGGGTAAAGCATATCCAGACAAGCAATTGCTATCTGCCCGACACCCAGGTTCAGCAACTTCTTTACTGTCCCCCTGCCAGGGCCGGCTTTGATTTTCATATTGGGCCAAACAGGCAAGTAACCTTTTCCAACTTTAGTTTTCAGGCTACCCATTATCTCTGGAAATTTGGTGACGGAACTACGGATACTTCAACCAACCCTGTCCACACTTTCGATACAAGTAAATTCTTTATTGTTTGCCTGTTTGCATCAAACAACTGTTCTGTTGATACCTTTTGTGTCCCTATAGAAGTGATCCTTTCCGGCAAAGAGGAAATCACCTCCGCTTTCCCTGTCAATATCTTCCCCAGCCCGGGAAATGGAAAGGTCAAAATATCTTCCGGTAATACATTTATTGAAACAATCGGGATATATAATTCAATCGGTGGACTT
>CAZVAY010000159.1:0-6594 GCA_964625265.1 uncultured Sphingobacteriales bacterium
TGAAAAATTTGCTGAATTTAAACCGTAGTGGCCATGCCATATATTTTCAGCCAGGGCCAGGTGAATATACGTATCGTCTATGGTGTAGGTAAACTTGCCTTGATTGAGGAACAGAATTATCGACAGTTCAATCGCTGTAGCACAGAGTAAAAATCCGATACCAATAAAGTATGGTAATTGTTGCCTGTTGAATTTTATGCTCATTTTACCTCACGTCCGGCTTGTAGTGCTTATTTAAAGTTTAATCCTGAATTTGATTTAACAAAGTTAACAATTCTCAGGTATTTGCTTGTGATGGGACAATCAGGCAAATGGGGTTCATTTTTCCTTATATCATTGCCCGGGGCTTAATAGCCATGACGAATAATAATCAAATCAGGATTTAGGTGTTTTAAGCAGGAGGATAAATGAACAGCAGGCTTACCCAAAGGGTTGGATATCCGTTTGAAACAAATTGCAAAGACAAAACAAAATACAGATATACTGCCTGCAACCTGTAATCCATCAGGCTCATGTATATCAATTGACCAGGCAGAAACCAGGAACTGCCGGTTACAGGATCATTTCCTAAAAAATATGGTTGTCCGTTTTGTGGTACAGGGAGTAGAACATCAGAAAATCTTCCGACATTGTTGTAATGAAATCAAAATACTCAGTGGTTCTTTTGTGCAGGTTTTTGTAAAATTTCATAACCTTCTCCTTTTCTGTTTCGTCACCTGAAATTTCGATTTCACGTATTTTATTTCTGACCATCTTATATTCTTTTATCAGACGGTCACCAACTTCGGTATAAACAATAAATTTATTCTGGTATTGTTCAACCTCAAACATACATTCCTCGCCAACAGTGTATTTAACCATCATTTCAAGAAACCCTTGTAAAATAGAAATTTGGTTTTTATAAAATTTTATTTTGTTGATGAGAAAGCGTTGTTCGAAAAATATATCCAGATCAGACCCAACTATAGCATTGCCTTGATTCATAGAGTGAAATTATTTGATAATGAGTGTACAAAAAACAGTGATTTGGAACCGGCAAAATTCGCAAAAAAACAGATTAAACCAAAATTTCACTGGCAATTCTTTTTCCTGCTTCAAAAGCACGCAGGTTCATATTGACTATTTCTTCCCCTTTACGGCCGAAAATGAACTTAATTGCATCGGTATATTTGCTTTCTTCAATGCCCAAAAAAGGTGAAGCAGCTCCCAGCATGACGATATTGGCACTTTTAATAGACCCGGCTTTTTTTGCATTGGAGTCAGCGTCTAAAAGAACAGAATGCGGAAACTTATTAATTTCGGCATAAACCGTTTCAATGTCCGGATAATCATTGACATTGATATAGGGGGTGCTGTTGGCAACGATCCAACCTTCAGGTGAAAGCCATGAAACATAACGCAGTGCCTCAACGGGTTCAACAGAAATGATCATGTCTGCTTTTCCACGTGGAATAAGGTCTGAGGCAATTTCCTTATCCGATATCCTGAAATGTGACTGCACCGCACCACCGCGCTGGCTCATGCCATGGACTTCGGCCTGTTTTAAAAAATAATTTTCCTGAACAGCAATGTATCCCAGGACAGTGGCTATTGATAAAATGCCCTGTCCTCCAACACCGGCCAGTATAATATCTTTTTTCATTGTTTTAACTTAATTATTAACGACTGAATCTTTTTCTTTTTTTGCTTTCATCTTCGCCTTCATTCTACGGCTGAGAGTCTGAATACATTCCCTTCGCGGGATGATAACGGACACCCCTTCGTATTCCAATTCTTCCTTAACTGCTGACACATTATCCTGATGGTATTTCCGGAGAGGGTTCAATACCCTGATATGTTCTTTGTCAACTCCCAGTCCGATACAAATTTGCTCAATTTTTCCGGTTGCTGATGAATGCTGGCCACCTGTCATACCTGTTGTTGAATTGTCCATGATGACAATGGTCACTGGTGTTTTGTCGTTGATGCAATCCAACAGACCTGTCATCCCGGAATGGGTAAATGTAGAGTCTCCAATAACAGATACTACGGGATGTTCACCGGCATCGGCCAATCCTTTGGCCATGGTGATTGAAGCACCCATGTCCACACAGGAATTAATGGATTCAAATGGCTTGTATGCCCCCAGGGTGTAACATCCAATGTCAGACATTACCCTGCCTTTTGTGTAGCCTTCCAAGGCTTCATTAAGTGCCGTATAGCTGTCGATATGGGAGCAACCATCACAGAACATGGGAGGACGGTTGATGACAAGATCAGACATTTCAACCGGAACTTCTACTTCAAGGTTGAGCGCCTGTGCTACCAGGTTGGGTGTCAATTCCCCATCGCGGGGCAAACTTCCATCCAGGCGTCCTTTAACGGTCACTTTTCCAGGGAAATAGCCTTTCAGCATTTCCTCAACAATAGGATAACCATCTTCAAGGACAAGGATGGTATCACATTCATTGAATAGTTTTTCAAGTTTTTTGCGGGGCAACGGATACTGTGAAATTTTAACTACCGGGTGTGGGCATTTTAAGTCTTCATAATTTTCAACCAGGTAGTTGTAAGCAATACCACAAGCAACAATGCCGGTTTTTTTGTCCGGCCCGTCTATATATTTGTTATAAACAGTATTTTCTGATTCTTCCTCAAAACTTTTCTGTTTTACCAGTAATTCTTTGTATTCCACCCTGGCATTAGACGGCAGCAAAACAAATTGGGTCTTGTTGCCAGGCAAGTGGATGCTATTCAGGTCATGCATCTTTCTGCGTGTAACTCCCGATCGGGAATGAGCCAGGCGTGTGGTGATCCGTAAGAGTACGGGAATGGAATATTTTTCAGAAAAAGTAAAAGCATCATAGGCCATGTCGTAGGCTTCCTGTTGGTTGGAAGGTTCAAAAATCGGTATCAGGGCAAATTTCCCATAGTACCGTGAATCCTGTTCATTTTGGGATGAGTGCATGGATGGGTCATCAGCAGAAACAATGACCAAACCGCCATTGGCGCCCGTAATTGCTGCATTCATAAATGCATCGGCAGCTACGTTTAAACCTACGTGTTTCATACAGGCCATAGCCCTTTTCCCTGCATACGACATTCCGATAGCTGCTTCCATGGCAGTCTTTTCATTGGCCGACCAGGTTCTGTGAATATTTCTTTCAATGCTGTCTTTCGAGTGCTGAACGTATTCCATTATTTCGGTCGATGGAGTTCCCGGATAAGCATAGCATCCTGAAAGCCCGGCATCAATGGCGCCTTGTGCAAGGGCCTCATCACCGAGTAACAATAATCTTTGCATTTATATTGATTTAAACTGTTCTACAAATCGTTGCAAACTTAAGAATTCTGACTTTAATTTGTTATTGTAATAACAAGATTAATGATATTAATACTTATGTTTTGCAACAACCCCTTATCCTGGTCAATAAAGCGAGAAATTAATGACCCAACCGGCTATGGGTGTTTTCTGCATTTTTTTGGCAGAAGGGCTACAGCCTCAGGGGTTGGCCTCAGGTCATCAGCCTGATAACCTGCACCGGTAATTGCCTGCCGGATCTTTTGAATATTTGTTTTGGTAGTGTAATAGGATACAATAGCCATTTTTTTATCAAGGTCTACATGGGCGTTCCGGACACCGGGAATAACCTTTATAGCTTTTTCAATGTTTATTTTGCAATTCTCACATCCGGCATTTACCCTGATAAGGGCGGTTTTTATCACATTGGGTTTGGCATTGCAACTGGATTCCGTAGTCGGGTTCTGACAACAGTTGCGCGGCTTTGTGTCCTGGCATTTAACCTGAAAAGTAGTAGCCCAGATCAGGAAAGAAAAAAGTAAAACTGTTTTCATCATTGAAAAAGTTAAGAAGCTGCCCACTGGGGACAGCTTCTTATTTAATATTTAGCTGTTGTCAACAGGGAGACGCATTTTAAAGAATGATCTCCAGGCAAAATAAACTGCAACGACAAAGAAAACAATACCTACATAAGGAGCTGCGGCCCTGAATTGTTCGGCAATAGCAATTTCCATGGCCAGCAAACCAAACAGGGTGGTAAACTTAATAACAGGATTCATGGCAACGGAAGAAGTGTCTTTAAAAGGATCTCCAACAGTATCTCCAACAACAGAAGCCGCATGCAGATCGGTACCTTTCTCCTGCAGGTCAACTTCAATAACTTTTTTGGCATTGTCCCATGCACCACCGGCATTGGCCATAAAAATAGCCTGGAACAGGCCGAAAAATGCAATTGATAACAAATAACCTACAAATAATGCAACAGGTGCATTACTGTTGACAGGTGAGGATAGGAAAGCAAATGCCAGTGCAAAGGAAAAGATGGCTATGAAAATATTCCACATACCTTTCTGTGCATATAAAGTACATATCTTCACCACTTCTCTTGATTTTTCAACGTCAGCCTTTTTAGGGGCATTGGGATCCAGGTTAATGTGGTGCTTGATATAATCAACAGCACGTCCGGCACCGGTTGTAACAGCTTGCATGGATGCCCCGGTAAACCAGTAAATAACGGCACCACCCAACAGGAATCCCATAATGGTATACGGGTTCAGGATGTTCAGTATAGTTTCGGGTGCAACGCCCAGTGATTGTTTGATCACCAGGATGAGTGAAAAGATCATGGTAGTGGCACCCACAACGGCAGTACCGATAAGCACAGGTTTGGCGGTTGCTTTAAAGGTATTACCCGCACCGTCATTGGCCTCCAGGTAATATTTTGATTTCTCGAAATCAGGAGTAAAACCGAATTCTTTTTCAATTTCCGGGGTTACTTCTTTTTGATTTTCTTCAATCAACGAAAGTTCGTAAATAGACTGAGCATTGTCGGTTACGGGTCCATAGCTGTCAACAGCAATGGTCACAGGGCCCATACCCAGAAAGCCGAAGGCTACCAGGCCAAAGGCAAATATGGATGGATAGATCATAAATTCTCCAAGAAGGCCGGTGGAGCTGGTGTAATAGGCAATGAACATAAGCAGGAAAAAGACGAGCCCCATCCAGAACGAACTAAAATTACCCGAAACAAGCCCGGAAAGAATATTAAGTGACGCGCCACCTTTCCTGGAAGCTTCCACTACCTCATTAACATGAGTCGATTTAGGACTGGTAAATATTTTTGTAAACTCTGGTATTATTGCAGCACCCAGAGTCCCGGCACTGATAATAACCGATAGGGTGATCCAGAGGTTGTGGGGCAGGTCGCTGATCAGGAGCTTGCTGATAACAAAAGTGACAACAATAGACAATATTGAAGTAATCCAGACCAATGAAGTCAGGGGTTTTTCAAAATCAAGGTCTTCAGAATCTTTATATTTAGAGGAAGCATAGGCACCATTGATCCAGAAAGAAACCACGGAAGTAATGATCATCATGATCCTCATAACAAAGATCCAGGCCAGGAGTTGTACCTGGTGGTCAATATCAGGGACAGCAAGAAGGATAAATGAAATCAGTGCCACACCTGTTACACCGTATGTTTCAAAACCGTCAGCAGTAGGGCCTACACTATCACCGGCATTGTCACCGACACAGTCGGCAATGGTACCGGGGTTACGCGGGTCATCTTCACCAATCTTGAAGATCACCTTCATCAGGTCGGAGCCGATGTCGGCAATTTTGGTAAAAATACCACCAGCAATACGCAGGGCAGATGCTCCGAGAGATTCACCAATGGCGAAACCAATAAAGCTGGCTCCGGCATATTTACCCGGTACAACCAACAGAATGATCAGCATCATGATCAACTCAAGCGAAATAAGGACAACACCAATGCTCATCCCGGCATTAAGGGGGATATTCAGCAATTTGATAGGTTTTTTCTCCAGTGAAGCAAAAGCCATCCTGGAGTTGGCCAGGGTGTTCATACGGATACCGAACCAGGCGACACTATAGGAACCCAGGATACCAATAACGGTCCAGCCCAGGATCATGGCAACTCCGCCAAATCCAAAATGTGCCTCAGACAGGTAGCCGAAATAAAAAGCAACGGCAGCACCGATGAAGAGGAACAGGATAGCAAGGAATTTACCCTGCTGGATCAGGTAGGTTTTTCCTGTTTCGTAAATTACATGAGCTACATCCAGCATGGATTTATGTGCCCTGATTTTTTTTACACGGACAAACTGGTACAGGCCAAACATAAAGCCTGCAAATGTGATCAGAAAACCCCAGTAAAGGATTTTATGGTCGGTAATACTATCCGGGATAACCAGATTGGCTTCACTTGCAAAGTTTGCCAAAGGAGCGACCAGCAATCCGGTCATCAGTAGTAAAAACTTTCTCATAAGTTAATTGTTTTAATGATTCCTAATTTTTTTAACGGGGCAAAAATAGAGTTTTTGTTTTAAACATTGAAATATTAGCATATAAGGACCAGGGCAAACGCATATAACATTAATCAAGATGTTTTAAATGTGAGTAGTTTTAAAAGATAGCGGTGAGAGGTGCGTCATGAGCCAGGAAACAAGATACCAGGAATCAGGAACCAAGGGACAGGTGAGAAGAAATCTTACCTCCCAGCAGAGTCTCTCGCAGAGGAGTCTGCTTATCCAAAAATATTGTTTATCCAAATCCTTTTTTTATATTTGATT
>CAZVAY010000160.1:0-6494 GCA_964625265.1 uncultured Sphingobacteriales bacterium
ACGTTTTAGGGCAATTTAGATAAATTATTTTATCTTTTGTATAGTTTTAAAATTATCATAGTTTCAAACATTGTTATTTGACTGTTTTACGTTTTTATAATTTTTTATACATCTAAAGTCAAAATAATCCACCTTTTTATTTTTTATATTTCAATAAGTATTAATTTGTTTTCATCATCCCTTTGATTGCGTATTAAAAAAAAATCTTTAGATTTGTTATTAATTAAAAAGATTATATTTAAGAATCATATTATGAGATCAATAATAATAACAATTATCATTTTAATTACTGCAGGGGCTTATGGTCAAAATCATTTTGAAAAGAAAATTGACATTGGCACAGATGCTTCTGCAGAAGCCATTATACCAACAGGTAACGGCAACTTTGTATTGGCAGGAACTGCAAAAGTCAATACAGTTGAAAAAGCAATTGTTATGCGCCTCAATGCCAAAGGTGACACCATCTGGTATTCAAACAATCTGTTTGCGAAGACAAGTAAAGCCTATGATGTGATTGAAAACCAGGATGGGGACCTGGTTGTTTCCGGAACTGTTTTAAATGGCTACGAAAAGGCGTTTATTGCCAAATTAGATGCAACAGGTACAGTTCTATGGACTAAGACACATTCCGGTTCAACCAGTTTTTCAGCCGGTTACGCAATAGCAGAATCAGGTTCCGGTGGGTATGTGATAGCAGGAGCCAACTATACTTCTACCCATGGAAATGATTTTTACATCATTAAAACAGATTCTGTGGGAGATACTATCTGGACACGCAATGTTGGAGGGCCAGGTGATGAAGTTGCCAATTCAATAATGGTTCTTGGAAACGGAGAAATTATTGCCGGAGGCTATACACAAAGCTATGGTGCCGGTGGTTATGACGGTTACCTGGTTAAATTGAGTTCAACGGGAAGTGTCCTGTGGACCAAAACATACGGAAAGCTCCAGGATGACTATTTATATGCTGCCAAAGCTACTGCCGACCAGGGTTTTCTTCTTTGTGGCAAAACCAAAAGCTTTGGAAACAACGACCAGTATTACCTGGTAAAAACCGATGCAGCTGGTGACACCCTATGGACTAACGTTTTTGGCGGAAACGGAACAGACATAGCCACAGGATGTGGAGAGACCCAGGATGGTGGATACCTGGTCAGCGGTTACTCCAATAAATTCAATCCGGCAGGAAACGATTACCTGATGATTAAAACGGATGCAGGAGGTAAAAAACAGTGGGAGAAATTCTATGGCTATCCCTCATTCAACACGGAATTTACCAACGACCTGGAAGTTTTATTGACAGGTGAAATGATATTATGCGGCTATACCCAACCCAGTACAGGCCATAAAAGTATCTACGTGGTTAAAACTGATATGAATGGCTGTTCACCTCATTTCCCTGAAATACAGATGGATAACGTAACTTCTTATTTCACCTTTTGCGAAGGCAATCCTGCCAAACTCTACCTGCAGTACGCTTACCAGAATTACCAGTGGAGCAATGGCGACCCGGGTGATTTTATCAATGTTGATGTCAGTGGTGATTATTTCGTTCAGGTCACCGATTTTAATGGTTGTGATGCCTGGTCCGATACCGTCAGCCTGACTAAACTCCCCAAACCTGTATTAAAGCTCAAATCTGCAGGGCCGGATATTTTCTGTCCGGGAACATTTGACACGATCACCCTTTATGCAACATCAGGATACACAGGCTACATGTGGAATACTTCAGCCAATGACACACTTCCGGTATTAGTGGCAAACAAACTTGGGAAATACAATGTAACCGTAACAGATACCAACGGATGTACCAATACAGCATCAATCCTTTTACGCAATTATGCACCTTACAATGGTGAAAAAATCTGTGTGGTAACCGTAGATTCATTTACCAATAAAAACCTGATTGCCTGGGAAAGGACAGGTGGGAAAAACACTGATTTTTATAAAATATACCGGGAAACAACACAAGCCGGGGTTTATGCCGAAATAGGCAAACAGCCCTTTAACAAAACAAGTGTCTTTGTTGATTACGGTAGCAATCCGAAAGTGAAATCCGACAGGTATAAAATTACCGTTGTGGATTCTTGCGGAACAGAATCCGACCTGGCTTCAGCACCTTTCCATAAAACCATGCACCTGACTGCCAATAAAGGAACCGCCAATGAGATCAACCTGATTTGGGAACATTATGAAGGATTGAATTTTCAAACCTATAAAATTTACAGAGGAACAAACCCCTCCAATTTACAGTTGCTGGATTCCATTCAGAGCACAAACTTCACCTATACCGATCAAAATCCCCCCACCTCAACGGCTGTATATTACCAGGTGTCAATTGTAATGCCCGATACCTGTACCCCCACCATCATCAGGGCTCAAACCACTTCAGGGCCATTTTCCCAGTCGCTTTCCAACCTGAAAGATTATGGCACCAGCAGGCCTGACTACCTGACGGTAACACCCCAGACCCAGTTCCTGTACTACGGGAATGATGATGCCACCTTTAATGTTTACACCAACCTGGCCGATTGGGATGTTAGCTCAACAGCTTCCTGGGTGACCTTGACTGTAAATAAAACAGATGGCTTTGTTGACTGCCATTCAGATGTAAACTTTGGCAGCAATTCAAGGACTGCAGATATTACATTTACTGCTTCAGGCATGGACCCGGTTACCGTTCAGCTTGTTCAGGATCCTGTTTCCGGAATTCAACCTGTGATCAACGAACCGGAAATTGTGATTTATCCCAACCCGGCTAAGGAAAATCTGAATATTGACATTCATCCGGAAAAAAATATCAGGCTAAAAATTTCTTTCTACAATATGCTGGGCGAAGAAAGCCTGGTCAATATTGATGAGTACATTCCTGTAGGCCGTAACCATTTCGAAACCAACACATCCGGGCTGATAAATAATACGGTTTATTTTGTCAGGATACAAATGGGCAATAAAATATTTATAAGGAAATTTTTGAAATTGTAATCTAAATTTTAACCGGCTTTGATTTTTAAATAATTATTTGTTATGAAGAAATACACAGTATTTTCAGGGATGATATTGCTTTTAATAACCCTGGGAGCCAATGCCACCAATGTGGCTTTTACGGTTAACAGGTCTTGTTTTGGGGAACAAACAATCTTAACAAGCACTTCATTCAGTAAAGACAGTATTTTATTTTACAACTGGGACCTGGACGGTGATGGCGCCTTTAACGATGCTGTTGGAAAATCCATCACTTACGTTTTCCCTAAAACCCAGGTTTACAGTATTGGATTGCAAATCATTACCGATGTTGGTGACACCTCTTCGTATCATAAAAACGTTGAAATATTCCCTAACCCTGCTACCGGTTTTACATGGGATATCCCCTGTTCCAAGGACTCCACTGCATTTACCAGTACATCTACGATAAGTAAAGGAAGTATTGCCAACTACATTTGGGATTTTGGAGATGGAAACGGGCTGCTATTGAACCCAAAACCAAAACATAAATACAAAAATGACGCGACCTATTCTGTCAACCTGGTTACCGTGTCGGACCATGGCTGCTTTGATTCGTTGAGACAAACCGTTGAAATATTCCCGACACCTATTGTTAAATTGACAGCCGACCCCGATTCTACTTTCTACAGCGGTGAATCTGCTGTGGTAGGAATAACGAACAGCTATCCAACAACCAACTGGTCTACAGGAGACGCTACTTCAATAATAACTGTCACAACAGGAGGTATTTACAGCGTGGATGTTGTTGATGCAAACGGGTGCACAAATTCAGGCGAAATTCTTATCACGGTAGTTCCCAAAAAAGACCTTGAACCCATTGACATACTGACCCCCAACAATGACGGCAAAAATGATAATTGGGTACTTCTCAACACAGGTGGCTGGAAGCAGATCACGGTCAATGTTTTCAACAGGTATGGGGATGAAGTATATGCAAACGACTCTTATGCCAATGACTGGGATGGGACTTTCAATGGCAAGGAACTTCCCGAAGGCACCTATTATTACATTGTCAAGATCATTGACAATGGAAAAGTTTATACAGGATCAATCAGTATTTTACGATAAATAGACAATCATGAATAAATTCATCATTTTTTGTTTGCTCTTAATTAGCTTGTCGTTCATGGCTGGTGCACAGCAAATCCCGGTCAACGATCAGTACTTGTACAACCGCTATCAACTCAGCCCCACCTATGCCGGGCTTGAAGATGCGAACCTTTTTATCGGCTATCGCAACGAAAGGATAAATTTCCCGGGCTCTACCTTACTGAACTTGTTCAGCCTGAATTCACCGGTAGCAAAAAATATGGCCCTGGGGGGTATCCTGGTTTATGATCAGACTGATGTATTCACTCATTTATATGTTTCGCTCAGCTACACCTATGCGGTAAAGATCACCGAAGACCAGGGATTGCGTTTCAGCCTTTGGGGTGGTATTTATGAAAACACCATGGATTTTTCAAACAAAAACCTGGAATATATAATCGATGACCCGGTTGTGGCTGATAAAATGAACCAAAGAGGAACCGCCATTAATTCCGGAGCCGGAGTACTCTACAATTACAAGGACTTCCACTTTGGTATTGACATTCCTGCGCTGATTGAGAGTAGCTTGAATTATAAATCCGGTGAAGCAACCTCGCCCTACCGTTTAAGAAGGATGTATACTGCTCATGCCTCCTATCCCTTTCAAGTGAAGGACGATTGGCTGATTGAACCTATCGGGATTGTCAGGTATGCTCCCAATATGCCATTCAACTGGGAATTTGCCACTAAATTGATCTACAAGAAAAACTACTGGTTTGGTGCCAATCTTAGGAGTTCAATGGATGTGGGAATGGGAGTTGGCGCTCAGATCAACAACCTGCTTGTTGCCAATTATACCTATGAATACACTTTTAAAAACCTGGGCGTGTACAATTCGGGTACACACGAAATTGGCCTTGGCTATTATATTGGGAGGAAATCATCGAAAAAGGCACATGACGATGCTTATGAAAACAACCTTGTCCGCAAAATTGATTCACTTACAAAATACACCCGTAAGCTGGAAGAAGAAATCAAAGAACTACAAAAGAATTCCGACCTAAAATATCAGGACAAGGTTGAAGAACTTGAAGACCAACTTACGGGAATGAAGACAAATATGGAATCTGTACTTACTGAAATGGCATCCATGAAAGAAGAAAATGCAGATACTGTTGTGTCTGACACCATTTCACCGGCAGATAAAACCTATTATGTCATTGTAGAATCCTATAAGAGAATTGAAAAAGCTGTTCACGGAAGGGATATCTGGGCGAAAAAAGGCTTCACCACCTATGTCATTTTCAAAGAAGAGACAGGTTGGTATCACCTTTACACCGACAAGACAGATGACCTGCAAGAGGCATTGAAAAAAATGAACTACCTGCGCAATTCAAAGGTTCCCAATGCCTGGGTATTAATTTACAAATAGAAAACAATGAAGAAGTTTATCATTTACTTAACCATCTTCCTGTTACCTGCACTGGCGGGAGCGCAGCAATTCAGCCGGTATGTTATTGCATCGGCCGGAGCAACTTTATCCATGGATAGGAATGAATACTCCTATACCATCGGAGAGAGTGTTGTCGCTGCATTTGTTTCAGATGATGGCAAGTACTTTCAGAACCAGGGATTTCAGCAACCGGCCAACCTGATCATTAACAGCATTGATGAGGGAAACGGGAGTAAGCTGGATGTAAGGGTTTACCCAAACCCCACCCGCGACCTGATCTATATCGCTTCAGGAAATCAAAGCCGGTTACCCGGCTGTCATATCTATCTGTTCGATATGTTGGGACATCTTCAAACAGTGCAAGTTTCGCAGGTTCCGGGTAATACCAACAGGCTACTTATTGACTTGACAGATTTGGCCAAAGGAGCCTATTTATTAAAAATTACAGATGATAATAATGCACTGAACACCATCTCGTTCAGGGTAATTAAAATTTACTAATGAAAAATATCAGTACCATGATAAAGTCAGACTGCAAATTTCTAATAGGAACTATTATTTTGTTCCTCGTAGCGGTAACAAACGCTGCTTACACGCAAAACAGTTTTCCTTACGGTATCAATTACCAGGCGGTTGTGAATGGAGAAGATGGTAAGCCTTTGGCAAACAAAAGCCTCATCGTACAGGTAAGCATTCATGGCGACAGCCCCACTGGTGAAATTGTCTGGCAGGAAGGCCACACCGTAACCACCAATGGGTATGGGTTGTTTTCTATCGTTATTGGTGAAGGGACCAATACCCATATCGGAACGGCTGTCAGCTTCAAAAAGATTGCCTGGTCTGTAAAGCCTTATTATATCGAAGTGCAATCCGATTTTGGATCCGGGCTCAAAAACATGGGAACAGTGAAATTACAGTCCGTGCCCTATTCATTTGTAGCCGACTCAGCCCTGCATTCTCCTATGCCCCGGCTGGCACACCTGGTAGACGTAAACAAAAACGGGCT
>CAZVAY010000161.1:0-6462 GCA_964625265.1 uncultured Sphingobacteriales bacterium
AATAATCTTTAGTTCCTTTCATACAAGGCCTTTTCTACAGGCTAAGGATAGTGGTGGGATGCCTGTTTGTAAACAAAGGATAGCTTTTTGGAACATGACCGGGACGGTAGTTTTTCTCTGATTTATATCCAATTGTTCTGTTCTAAATTTATTCGAATAAAAATCCTGTAAATTTGACCTGCAAAATTGAGGAAGACGGTTATTGATTTAAGTAGTTAGGATGCTTTTTAATTCCATCGAGTTTTTGTTGTTTTTTCCTGTGGTTGTGGCGCTTTATTTTGCCATACCGCACAAATACCGCTGGGCTTTACTTTTGGCTGCCTCCTGGTATTTTTATATGTGCTGGAAAGCGGAATACATTATTCTGATCATTGTTTCCACAGCCGTTGATTACTATGCCGGGTTGAAAATGTCGGCACTGAAAAAAAAGAAACAGCGAAAACCCTGGCTGTACCTAAGCCTTGTTGTTAACCTGGCTATCCTATTCGGTTTTAAATATTTCAATTTCTTCAATGATAGTACACGTGCGGTTTTTGAAACCTTTAACCTGATGTACCATGTTCCCGAATTCAAGGTACTGCTGCCTGTTGGAATATCATTTTATACCTTCCAGACGCTCAGCTATTCCATCGATATTTACAAGGGGACGGGCAAGGTGGAAAGGCACCCCGGCATTTTTGCGCTCTATGTTTCCTTTTTCCCCCAGCTCGTAGCAGGGCCCATTGAACGTTCCACCAACCTGTTGCCCCAGTTCAGGGAAAAGCACGCATTCAGCTATGGCCAGTTAAGCAGCGGCCTCAAGCTTATGCTGTGGGGTATGTTCAAAAAAGTTGTTATTGCCGACCGGATCGGGATCTTTGTCCAAAAGGCCTACAGCGATCCTTCATCCGTTGATAACATCACCCTTGTGCTGGCTTCATTTTTCTTTTTGATACAACTTTATTGTGACTTCTCGGGCTATTCCGACATTGCCATCGGATCAGCCAGGACGATGGGATACCGGCTGATGAAAAATTTTGACCGGCCTATGATTGCCAGGAATATTACCGATTTCTGGAACCGCTGGCATATTTCGCTCAATACCTGGTTCAGGGATTATGTGCTGTTCGCCATGCCATTTGGTAAAAACAAAAAACTGATGCGCTTCAGGTTGCATGTCAACATGGTCATTACCATTTTACTGATCGGGCTTTGGCACGGTGCCAACTGGACCTACGTGTTGTGGGGCGCTTCCATTGCCCTGATCATGATTGTTGACAGCCTGACGAAAAACTTCAGGGCATCAGCTAAGAAATTGACGGGCTTAACAAGGCTTCCCCGGTTTGCTTCCTTCCTCGATACATTTTCTTTGTTCTTTGTCCTGTCTTTGTCAGCCATTCTTTTCCGTACACAGAGTGCATCTGATATTTCCGCATTTTACAGCAGGTTGTTCGTTTTTCCCGATTCATGGGTTCATACACTCAGGATGTTGTACCGCGACCAATTCATCCTGATCCTGGTGCTGACCGTATTTATTTATGTTTTTGAATATTTTCATGCACAACAAAGTGTTGCCGCAAGGTTGTCAGGCTTGCCGGTTTTAATCAGGTATGCTGCTTATTCTATGGCCGTTATCATTATCCTTCTTGCAGGGGTATTTACCGAAGAAGAATTTATTTATTTCCAGTTCTGATGAAAAGATTGTTCCGGAATATCGCTTTACTGATCCTGGTTTTTTTGGGGCTAAACTGGCTGGCATCCGGCCTGTTCAGGTCACAAGTGTTGTCAAGGTCTGTATTGTTCAGGAAAGATATTCAGTTTGAAAACTTTGACGATACACTCACCTGGCTTTTGTTGGGCGATTCGCGCATACAGAATGACATTGACCCCCGGATTGTCGGAAATTGTTTTAATTATTCATCAGCCAATGAAAATGTATTCCAGACTTATTTTAAACTGAAAAAAATCATTGAGCAGGGCAGGAAACCGGAGTATATTCTGATGAACCTGGATTACAGCCTGCTATCTAATAAACATTCCAACAGGTTTAAATACGACTCTTACTGGTCCGGGCACATGAACTACTTTGAAATGGTCCGGGTGAAAAAAGACTGGAAATTCATCATGAGGTATTTGCAGGGGAAGTTTTTCACCTATGCCGGTGAATACAAATTGCTCAACGAGTTCCTGTTTTCGAAAAAGGCGAGGGTAAAAAGCGACCTGATTGATGGGTTCAGGCCCAGAATAGGTGATTTTTCGAAAGAGAAAAACCGGGAAAGCACAGGCCTCGAAAAAGCGGAATTCTACCTGAGAGATGGGATTTACATGGAAGAACAGATCACCCTGTATTTTGAAAAACTCCTTGAATTGTGTGAGGTGCATGGAATTAAGGTGGTGCTGGTGATGATGCCAATGACCAGGGAATTCCTGGATGGTATCGACCGGATTATTCCAGGGAATACCTACTACAGGGATTTGGGTATAATATTGAATAAATACACTTGTATTGAGTCAGTCCTGAATTACCAGGAGGTGTTTTCGGATAAGCCTGAATATTTCTGGAACCCCGACCACATGAATTTCCGTGGGGCGGAAGCGTTTACCCGCTTACTGAAAAAAGACCTTGACGAGATCAATACAACCTCTTCCTTTTGATCAGATAGGATTGAAGGACCTGGTAGTATCCTTTCTTCATATCGACATCAACATAATCAATGTGGTATTGGGTACACTTTAATTTAAGTTCATTTCTGAAACGGCCCAGCTCTTCTGAATAGGACGCCCTGACTTCATCAGGAAATAACTCCACCCTGTTTCCTGTTTCCATATCTACAAAGCGGTAAGGCCGGTTGGTATAAGACAAATCAACCTCATGTTCCTTGTCGAGAACATGAAACAGGATCACTTCATGCTTTTTATGTTTAAGGTGCTGCAAACCATTGAACAGGTTTTCAGTATCTTCGGTATTGTCAAACATATCACTAAAAAGGATGACCAGGGAACGTTTGTGTATTTTTTCAGCAATAAAATGCAGGGTGTCGGCTGTTGAAGATTGAGTCCTGTTTTCCGTGGGATGGTCAAGTCTGTATTGCATCCTGTTAAACAGCAGTTGCTGATGGGCAAAACCGGACCGGGCATCAAAATGTTCTTCAATTTTGTCAGAATAAAAGGTTATCCCTTTGGCATCGCGTTGTTTTTTCAATAAATGCAGCAGGGCAGCAGTGGCATAGACAGAGAACCTGAATTTGTTGTAGGCCGGTTCAGGAAATAACATGGAGGATGAACTGTCAATCAGGATCTGACAACGCAGATTTGTTTCTTCCTCATATTTTTTGACAAAGAGTTTTTCGGAGCGGGCAAAAAGTTTCCAGTCTATATGCCGGGTTGATTCACCGGGATTATAGAGCCTGTGTTCATCAAATTCTACTGAAAAACCATGAAAGGGGCTTTTGTGCAGGCCGGTTAAAAAACCCTCCACCACATACCTGGCGATAAGTTCCAGGTTGCCCAGTTGATCGATTATCGCCAGGTCAGGTGAAATAGTCCGGCCATTTTGTGGCATGGGTATTTTTTACGAAAGGTAGGGTTGCAGTTTGCTTACCAGCATGGGCTTGGGTAGTGCACCAACGATTTTATCAACTACTTCGCCACCTTTGAAAATTAAAATAGTAGGGATATTCCTGATCCCGTACTGTGAAGAAATGGCTGAGTGGTGGTCAACATTCAGTTTACCTACCTTAATCTGTTCTTTCAGTTCTTCTCCAATTTCTTCAATGATGGGGCTGATCATCCTACATGGCCCGCACCATTCTGCCCAGAAATCTACAACAACGGGTTTATCTGATTCCAGTACCTCTGTCTGGAAATTGTCTGAGGTAAGTTCTAATGCCATAATTATTAATTAAAAACGATTTTAAAAAGAGTGCAATTTTACAAATTTAGTTCCATCCTGAAAAGTTATCCTAATTAATACTCAGGGAAAAAATTCCTATATCGTTCAACTCATTGATAAAGCGGTTGGTTGGATTAACCCTTAATTCTGCCGGTAGTAATTCGAGCATAACATTTTTATTGCCGTTGTCTGCTGTATTCAGCCTGATATAAACCGGGCAGTTGCCTTTGTGCACGTTGAAAAGGTCGAAGAGTTGGTCAGCTACAGTTGTTTTCAGGTCGTCCAGGTCGAAAGAAAGGTTAAGTTTACGCAGGAACCTGCTTCTGGCATCACTCAACAGACAGATATCCTGAATGTCAACAGTCATGAGGGTGGCATCGTTGTACCTTGGTTTTACATGTGCGGTAATAAATATCTTGGTGCCGTTGGCCAGCAGATGTTTGAACTTGAGATATTTTTCCTTGAAAATAAAAAAGGTATAACCGGCTGTAAAGTCTTCAACTTTCACCATCCCGTAGGGGTCGCCTTTTTTATTTAGTTTTTCAACACTTTCGGTAACCATGCCGCCCAGGCGGATGACCTTGTTGTTATATTGTTTCAGGTTCGAATTAATTTTTTCTATGTTGGTATTGGCAAAATTATCGAGGTCAAATTCATATTCATCCAGCGGATGCCCCGATACATAATATCCTACATATTCTTTTTCGAATTTCAGCAATTCGATAGGGGACCAGGGTTCACATTCGGGAGGAACAGGTTCATTGATCTGAACCAGGTTGGTGTCGGCAAAAAGGCTTTGCTGAGACGAAAGAACGGATTCTTTGTATTTGTTTCCAAACTTGATTGCCTGGTCTATCAGGTTGGAGTCATCCTTGAATTCAGTATAAAAATATTGTTTTCGGTGGATATTTTCAAATGAATCCAGGCCACCTGCGTAGGCCAGTGATTCGAGGCAGCGTTTATTTACCGACCGCAGGTTGACACGCGAGGTGAGGTCAAAGAGGCTTTTGTAGGGGCCATTTTGTTCACGTTCACTGATGATGGCTTCCACCGCTGCCTGCCCGACTCCTTTAACAGCGCCAAGGCCGAACCGGATGTTATTGTCTTCCCGGGCTGTGAACTTATACATAGATTCATTAATATCCGGGCCCAGTACCCGTATGTCCATCCTGTGGCATTCATTCACAAGCTGGTGAACCTTTTTTATATCACTCATGTTGTGGGCAAGCACTGCCGACATAAACTCAGCAGGATAATGAGCCTTCAGGTATGCAGTTTGGTAGGCAACAATGGAATAGGCGGCACTGTGCGACTTGTTAAAGCCGTACTTGGCAAATTCCTGCATAATGTTGAAGATATATTTGGCTTTAGATTCTTCAATGCCTTGCTTAACTGCACCTGCGCTAAACTCGGCTTCCATCTGCTTCATTGTTTCCATTTTTTTCTTGCCCATGGCTCTCCGCATAATATCGGCACGGGCCAGCGAAAAACCGCCAATGATCCTGGCAGTCTGCATGATCTGCTCCTGGAAAACAAGAATGCCATAAGTGGGTTTCAGGATATCCTCCAGTAAGGGGTGGTGGTATTCGGTCTTTTCCCTGCCATGTTTTCTTTTGATGTAAGTGTCAATAAATGACATAGGGCCGGGGCGGTACAGGGCATTCATGGCAATCAGGTCGTGTATGGTAGTGGGTTTAAGCTGGATCAGGTTCTTCTGCATTCCGGGAGACTCGAACTGGAATACCCCAACCGTATGGCCTTTCTGGAATAGCTCAAAGGTCTTTTCATCATCCAGGGGAAGTTCATCAATATTTATATCAATGCCTTTGCTTTTCTTGATGTTCTCCAGCGTATCTTTAATGATGGTCAGGGTTTTAAGTCCCAGGAAGTCCATTTTGAGCATACCGGCATTTTCAATGTGTTTGCCGTCATACTGGGTGACCATCAGGTTGGAATCTTTGGCAGTTGCCAGCGGTACAAATTTGGTGATCTCATCCGGTGCAATGATCACCCCGCATGCATGGGTTCCGGTATTCCGGGCCGAACCTTCCAGGGTTTCGGCAAACCTGAGTGTATCCTTAACCAGGTCGGTACCATTTTCAAGTTCATGTTTGAGTTCAGCGACTCCCTTGTAAGCTTTTTTCAGGGTCACATCAGGCCCTTCGGGAACCAGTTTTGCCAGGTAATCCGCCTTCTGGAGTGGCAATTTCAGGACTCGGGCCACATCCCGGATAGACGAGCGTGCTGCCATGGAACCAAAAGTAACGATCTGTGCTACTTTATCGCGGCCATATTTATCTGCAACATACTGAATAATGTCATCCCTGCCATAGTCGTCAAAGTCAACATCAATATCGGGCATACTTACCCTGTCGGGGTTAAGAAACCGTTCAAACAGCAGGTCGTATTCGATAGGGTCAATATTGGTAATACCTACGCAATAGGCAACAACGGAACCTGCAGCCGAACCACGTCCCGGCCCTACCAGTGTGCCCCTTTCCCTCGCTACATTGATATAATCCTGGACAATCAGGAAATAACCGGCAAACCCCATGGTCTTGATGATCTTCAACTCATGTTCCAACCTTTGG
>CAZVAY010000162.1:0-6434 GCA_964625265.1 uncultured Sphingobacteriales bacterium
ATTAAAGACCAGGCTTCAAACGGATGAAGTCCTGTTTCTCGAAGCAGACCTGACCAACTCAGATACCAAAGTACAATCGCGTAAAAAGTTGGACAAATATGGGCTGGCCGGCTATTTTGACCGCAACAACGGAACTGCTTTTGTGCTGCTGGTGGATGCCCGGACAGGCAAGGCCATTACCAAGCTCTACCGGGGCCACTCGGTCGATGATATGTACAATATAATATCAGAAAACCTTTAGCCTATCTTGCTCTTCTTCTTTTCTTTGAAACTACAGGGCCGGCATCTATGATCTCTTTACAGTTGCCGGCTGTTATTTCTTCAGGTTTCATTCCCCTGGGGATTTTATAGCTTTTCTTTTCATACGAAACATAAGGCCCCCAGCGGCCATTCAGCACCTTTAGCGGCTTTCCATCGTATTCGAATTCAGCAATAAGGCGGTTGGCTTCAGTTTCTCTTTTGTTTTTTATAATCTCAACTGCCTGATCGAACGTGATCTGGTAGGGGTCTATGGTTTTCGGTATCGGGCAGAATAATCTGTTCAGGTCAACGTAAGGGCCAAACCTGCCTATGTTGATAATAACATCATGGCCTTCGTATTTCCCGAGGTTGCGGGGCATTTCGAGCAGGCTCAACGCCTCTTCAAGGGTAATGCTTTCCAGCAACTGGCCATTCTTTAACTTGGCATAGCGGGGTTTTTCGCTGTCTTCTTTTTCACCCAGTTGAATAAATGGGCCATAGCGGCCAATACGGGCAAATATTTTTTTCCCTGTTTTGGGGTCAATGCCTAGTTCCCTGTCATTGTTCGGCCTTTCTTTGCTTTGTAGTGCGGCATCAAGGATGGGTTGGAACTCCTTGAAATAAAAAGTGGCAATGTTTTTTTGCCATTCGAGTTTGCCTTCTGCTATCTTATCAAATTCACTTTCTACTTTTGCGGTAAAATGATAGTCCACAATTTTATCGAAATTCTCTACCAGGAAATCATTGACGACCATGCCGATAGAGCAGGGGAAAAGCTTGTTTTTTTCACCACCGGTTTTCTCGCTTTGTATAGTTGCTGATACCTGGCCATCTCTCAGGCTCAATACGGTGAATTCCCTTTCGGTACCCGGTCTTGATTCTTTTATGACATATTCCCTCTTTTGAATGGTTGAGATGGTGGGGGCATAAGTAGATGGCCTGCCAATTCCCAGTTCTTCCATTTTCTTCACCAGCATAGCTTCACTATACCTGGCAGGAGGACGGGTAAAACGTTGTGAAGAATCCATTTGTAGCAAAGTGAGCGTATCACCTTGTTTCATCCGGGGCAACAGGTTATTTCCGTTATCACCGTTTTCATCATCTGTTGATTCGCGGTAGAGCTTTAGGAAACCGTCAAATTTAATCACTTCACCAATGGCAGTAAATGTTTCACTATGTCCGCTGATCAGGATCCTGGCTGTGGTTTTTTCTAATGTGGCTTCGGTCATTTGCGAAGCAACTGTTCTTTTCCATATCAGTTCATACAAACGCGATTCCTGTGTTTTTTCCCCCAACGTTTTCATCGAAAAATCCGTTGGCCTGATAGCTTCGTGTGCCTCCTGAGCACTCTTCGACTTGGTGGTAAAGTTTCTTGTTTTGAGGTAATTTTTACCGTATTCACTTAAAATCTGTTCTTTTGATGCAGCCAGTGCCAGGTTTGATAACCTAACCGAGTCGGTACGCATGTAGGTGATGTGGCCTGCTTCGTAAAGTGACTGGGCAAGCCTCATGGTTTGTGCGACCGAATAGCCTAGCTTGCGGCTGGCTTCCTGTTGCAGGGTAGAGGTGGTAAATGGAGGTGCGGGTGAACGTTTGCTGTCTTTTACTTCAATGGTACCAACTGTATAAGTACAACCATGAAGACTTTCAAGGAATTTAAGGGCTTCCTCTTTATTACTGAATTTTTCTTTTAACTCAGCCGGGAATTTATCTTTAACGCTACTTGATTCGGGGAAAAATGTGGCTGTGGTACGGAAAAAACTTTCCGGTTTAAATTTAATAATCTCTCTTTCGCGGTCAACAATAAGCCTGACAGCAACGGATTGTACCCGTCCGGCCGACAATGCGGGCTTAACTTTTTTCCAAAGAACCGGAGATAGTTTAAAACCTACCAGCCGGTCCAGAATTCTTCTTGCCTGCTGGGCGTTAACAAGATCCTGATCAATGTCCCGTGGGTTTTCTTTGGCCGCAAGAATGGCATTTTTAGTGATCTCGTGAAAAACAATCCGCTTTCTCTTTGAGGGGTCCAGGTTCATTACTTCCGATAAGTGCCAGGATATAGCTTCACCCTCCCGGTCTTCATCAGTGGCCAGCCATACAACATCAGACTTGGCTGCCATGGATTTCAGTTCCTTAATCAGCTTCTGTTTTTCTTTAATCTCCAGGTACTCTGGTTCAAAGTTTTTATCAATATTGATGGACAGCTTGTTGGTTGCCAGGTCGCGGATATGGCCGTTGCTTGACATTACCTCAAAGCCTTCGCCCAGGTATTTCTTAATTGTTTTTGCTTTTGCGGGGGACTCTACTATCACTAAGTTTTTGGTCATTCTCTTTTTATTCTGCTGGTTATCGATTGATGATTATTTTTCGTTCGTAAATCCGGTTAGCTTCCTGCAATCGGAAGAAATACAGGCCGGAGGAGTTTATATTGAGATCTTTTATATTGAAATGAATAAGCCTTTCTGTTGTTTTAAACTGCCCGGAATAAAGTTTTTGTCCCATCAGGTTGAACACTGTGATGCTTATTTCTTCTGCTTCGGGTGATGTCTCCAGGCGTACTGTTAATTTGTCTTTTGCCGGGTTCGGGAACATGGAAATATTCTGCCTGGCAACCGGCTCATGGGTGGATACCGAACTGACGATATTGATGTCATCAATAAAAATGTTATTACCCAATCCGGCATAAAAAGAAAACCTGACCCTGATATTGGGATTCCCTTTATAATAATCCAGGTTAATGGATTCCTGCTTCCAGTCTGCATCTCCGGCAGGAAAATATTGTGTGGTTTTATAACCCGTTACCGTGGGTAACTTAGTAGGGCTGATAAATTTCCTGACCGACCAGGATTCCCCACAGTTGGAGGATACATAAATCCGTAAATGGTCGTTGGAAGATTCGCTTTTCTTAGCGTAGGCATATTTGAATTTCAGGCTCACATCCGGTAAAGTGGCAAAGCTCATGGGCGCCATAGTAAATTCGAACACGCCATCTTCATTCTTATTGGAATAATTGTTTAGGTAGATGCTGTTGGCGCTGTTATAACCGGCCTGGGTTGTCAATTTCCATTTTACGGTTTGGCCTGCTCCTGGCAATTGCCAGTCTTGCTCATGATACAATGGGTCTTCAAAATTAGCCCCAACCGGTGTCTGATAGCCGGTGTCCGGTGTAACGGTGATCAATTCGTTCCTGATCATACTGTCTTTGCTATCGGTTGAAGCAATAACCAATTTTACCGTGAAGTACCCGGCCTTTAAATACTGCACTTCCGGATTTTTTTGTGTAGACTCTGACGGGTTTCCTCCATCAAAGAACCAGTGGTAGCTGATCTCTTGTTTTCCTCCGTTCGAGAGGTCTGAGAATTGGATAGTTCCCTGTTCACAAATGTTTTGCTGAATGATATCAAAATCTGCTTTTATATTACAGCTAAATGAATTGGTATCAAAAGTTCCGGTTGCTTCCAGGTTATTTTTGTCATAAAGGTTTTTCCTGTCTCTTGTCAGGTAATAAAGCATCCTGTCTTTCTGCCCGTTGGTAAACATAAACCTGCAACTCGAATAGCTCATGTGGTTTTCGAGTAGATCCGGCAGGTCGGGAGAGTCGGTGGAACAGGAGTTTGTGTTCGTGTTACAATCAAAGTGGGCTTCCGCTTCGGGTGGCGTGTCATCTACCTGGTCGTTGTTGCTGCAGCCCCCCTGGAAAGTATGGTATAAACCCAGGTAATGGCCTATCTCGTGAGTGAGTGTCCTCGAATAATTGTTGATCCTGTCAGAACGGATAACTATACCGTCCCGCCAGGATGCCCCACCGGGGAACGTGGCATATCCCAGGATAATACCGGATTGGCTGAAATTCTTTATGCTTTTAACAACCCAGATATTCAGGTAATTGCCTGGCTCCCATTGGATCAGCTTTTTAACCTGGTCGTCAGCATCTTGGGTTTGTTCCGAATAGGTACGTGTAACACCATTGCTGCAATTGCCCTCAGGGTCAATATGAGCGATCCTGAATTCAATATTCATCGAAGCGATCAATGTTTTAAACTGATCACGCACCTGGCTCAAATCATCATTGATGCCCTGGTAATCCTGGTTGATCCGGTCAATGACCTCGGTAAACTTTTCATACGGAATATTTTCAGTACCGTTGGTATGAATAACATGGAAAACAACAGGGATAATGACTTTTTCGTTGCCCCTGTAATGAAAAGGGGTACCAACCTGATGGTCGAGGTGTTCCTCCATGGCTTCTTTCAAGCCTGGTTCCTGCTTATATAGTTTATTGTAATAGGCGTCTATACCACAAAAGTGGGATTGAGAGAATGAGAGGAAGGTTATAAGTGTTAGAATGAAAGAAAAACTGAATCGCATTTGAAAGGGTTAAAAGTTAAGTCTGAATATCTGTTCGTCAGATTTTTCTGGCTGCAAAATTAAGTCAATAAATTGGGAAGCTACCTGCTCAGGAGAAATTAATTGATTTTCCTGCTTTAAGGAAACGAAATAGTCGTACCGGCTGAATTCCTGCGGGCCTTCTGCCCTGATCTGGTCCTGCATGGGGGTGTCAATTATGCCAGGTGCCACAGAATAGATCAGGAATCCATTTTTCCTGATGGATTCTTCCTGGATGGCCACATTCGCAGCCATTTCGAGGCCTGCTTTTGTAGCGCAATACAAAGTCCATCCGTCAATGGCGCTGGTAGCTGCTCCGCTGCTAATATTGATCACCATTTTCTGACAGGAATTATGCCTGAATGCCCTGATAAAGTTATTGGTCAATAGAATCGGTGCCAGAAAATTAAGTTTTGTAGCCTGAATGATCCCGTCATTGTCCAGGTTACCGAGGTAGCCTGTTGGTTTAAGCATCGCAGCATTGTTTATCAGGCATACTGTATCTCCTTCGCCAGGTTTGTACTGGTCAAATTTCAACCCACCGGCCTGATCAGGGTCACTCAGGTCTGTAACAAGATGTTGATAGTTTTGGTGCTCAATATTGCAAGTGCGACCAAAGCCTGTAACCCTGAATCCTTTATTTAGTGCTGCATTTGTTATGGCGTTCCCAATGCCGGAACTTGTTCCGCTGATAAATAAGTAGTACATAATTAGCCCGCAAATATAGTCTAATTCTCAATGGGCGGAGAAGGCTTTACATCCACAGGCAAGTGCTCTCCTTCGGATTTGGCAATAATCACCGCTCCACAGGTATCGCTCCACACATTGGTAGCAGTCCTGAACATGTCAAGCAAGCGGTCAACCGATAGGATCAGGCCAACGCCCTCCAGCGGTAAGCCCACAGCAGACAAGATCACCGTTATCATCACTAGCCCGGCCATGGGTATGGCTGCTGCGCCAATGGAGGCAAGCAGGGCTGTTACAACAATTATTATTTGTTGGCCAATACTCAGGTCGATGCCATAGGCCTGCGCGATAAACATGGCTGCAACACATTCGTATAAGGCAGTGCCATCCATATTGATTGTAGCACCCAATGGCAGGGTGAAATTTGAGATTTTGAAGGAAACGCCAGACCTGCGCTGAACAGCGCTTAAAGTCAGGGGCAACGTAGCTCCTGATGAAGAGGTGGAAAAGGCTGTCAACAGGGGTGAGGTCATATTGCCAAAATGCTTGAATGGGCTTGCTTTGCCAAGGTATCGGGTTAGCATGGGCAAGGTGAAAAAGGCATGAATGAATAAGCCTGCAAGTACCACACTCATGTACAATCCCATTCGTTGCGCAAGTTCAACAAGGTCATCCTGGTCGGCAATGATCTTGACCACAATGCCGAAAACACCCAGTGGGGTGAACCTGATAATAAACAGGGTGATCTTCATCATAACCTCAAATACAGAATGAAAAAAATTCTGCATGAGTTCCTGTGAACTCTTTTTTATCTGTGTTATAAAAAAGCCGAATAAAATGGAAAAGAAAATAACGCTGAGCATCTGGCTGGATGCCAGGGCTTCAAAAATATTGGTAGGAACAATTTCCATCAGGGTTTGCCCAAGCGAATTTTCGGTTACAAGCAAGCCCTCCACTTCCTGGGCAAAAAACCTGTCGGCACCGACACCGGGTTTTACCAGGTTGACCAGGAAAAGCCCGGTTAATATAGCCAGTGTACTTGTAGATACATAATAGGTAATGGTCTTTAACCCCAGTCGCCCCAGTTTTTCACCGGTGCCAATATTAGTTACCGCAGAAAT
>CAZVAY010000163.1:0-6418 GCA_964625265.1 uncultured Sphingobacteriales bacterium
CCGGCAAACTCCTTCCTATTACAAGAATTTTTGCATACCTGTCATCCTCTGTCAGTAGCGTCAGCAAGTGATGTCCGGTCAGGCCGGTAGCGCCAAAAACAATAGCAGACTTAGTCATGTAAATTAATTAAAAGGGCAGGTCATCTGTATCGGCAGGTGGAGCATCATCTGCTCCGGGGCCGGGGTCGGCTGCATGATCGGTGGGTTGGGCAGGACTGCCGGAACCTTCAATCCGCCAGGCATCCAGGTTGGTAAAATATGAGGTTTTGCCCTCTTTCTCCCATTTGTTCCCTTTGATATTAAACGAAACCGTAACTTCATCCCCCGGTTTATAGGGGTTCAGTAAATCACAGTTGTTATTGACCAACTGAAATTTGATATAGTCTGTAAATTCGTTGGTAGGGGTGGAAGTGGTTTTCTCAATGACAAATTCGCGTTTCCTGAATTTCTCTGAAAACGTTTTAGTTTCACCTGTTTCAATGATACGGCCTGATAATTCAAAACTCATAGTTATTCTTTTTGGGACAAAGATAAAGAAGCAATCAGGATATTTGACAGGCTCGGGTATTTCAATTCAGAAACCCTTTTGTTTTATTTTAACCATATTTAACGACAACTACTTTATTTATACTTGAATAATCAAAACAGTATTTTTTACATTTGCAAAATAAATCAACAGCGCATGCATCCAACAAGTATTATCTCCGGTTTTTCGAAAATGTCAAAAGATGAAAAAATCAGGTTTTTAACACAATTTACCGCAGACCCTGAAAAATCGGCCAAGGAACTCCGGGATTTCTGGCATCCCGATCCAAAAAAACAAAAGTTGTTTGACGAATTCAGTGAAAATACAGTTTCTAACCATTATTTTCCCTTTGGCGTGGCCCCTAATTTCCTGATAAACGGAAAATTTTACCTTGTGCCCTTTGTTATTGAAGAAAGTTCTGTGGTAGCTGCTGCCAGCAATTCCGCTAAGTTTTGGGCATCCAGGGGAGGATTTCATGCCGAGGTGTTGTCGTCAACCAAAATAGGACAGGTACATTTTATCTGGGAAGGCGATTTTGATAAGTTAAAGAGACATTTCCCTGCCATCAGGGAACGACTGATTGCTCATGCGGCCCCTATTACCGCGAATATGGTGAGGAGAGGAGGTGGTATACTCGATATTGAACTGGTGGATAAACGAAATGAAATAGAGAATTACTACCAGGTTAAAGCTACGTTCGAGACCGTGGACAGCATGGGCGCCAATTTTATCAATTCCTGCCTCGAAGATTTTGCCATGACCCTGAAGGGCTATGTACTCGAAAATGATGAATTCGATGACAATGAAAAGGAATGTCATGTGATCATGTCAATCCTGTCGAATTATACACCTGAATGCCTTGTCAGGACTTATGTAGAATGTGATATGAAGGACCTGGGAAATTTCGAAGATGGGGATACACCTGAATCCTTTACATGGAAATTCGAAAGGGCAATAAAAATTGCTACGGTAGATGTCCACCGGGCCACCACACACAACAAGGGTATTTTTAATGGAATTGATGCGGTGGTGTTGGCAACAGGAAACGATTTCAGGGCTGTAGAAGCTGCAGGACACACTTTTGCCTCCCGCAGCGGTCAATACCGGAGCCTGACAGAATTCAGCCGTGAAGGCAACAAGTTTCGTTACAGCCTGACTATGCCGCTTGCCATTGGCACTGTAGGTGGCCTGACCGCCCTGCACCCATTGGCAAAATTCAGCCTGGAATTGTTAGGCAACCCCAGTGGGCATGAATTAATGATGATAGCAGCTACGTCAGGTCTGGCCAATAACTTTGGTGCCGTTACCACACTGGTGACAAAAGGAATTCAGACCGGACACATGAAAATGCACCTCTTAAACATCCTGAATCATTTCAAGGCATCTGAGGTGGAAAAAGATACGGCTATTGAGTATTTTAGGCAGTATAAAGTTACTTTTCCGGCTGTCAGGGAATTCCTGGAAAAATACAGAAATAAAGAGTTATAATTTGAAAAGGCAGGTTTATTATTCAAATGCCAAGCTTATTCTGACCGGTGAGTATGCCGTTTTAAGAGGAGCCACTGCCATTGCCCTGCCTTTGAAATACGGCCAAAGCCTGACCGTTGAAAAAACAGGCTCGAAATATCTTGAATGGAAGGCCTACACAGCGGACAAATTGTGGTTTAGTACAACCATTGTGGAAGGCTCTTTTGAAATAGCTCAAAGTACCAATCTTAGTAAAAGCCGGAACCTGAATAAATTACTACAACAAGCCGTCAGAATAAATCCTGCTTTTGGACAACAGCTTTTCGGGAATAAGGTAACAACCAGGCTGGACTTTAACCCTGCGTGGGGATGGGGAAGCAGCTCCACCTGGATCACCAATGTGGCAAACTGGGCAGATATCGACCCATATCAACTCCACTTTTCATTCTCAAATGGTTCAGGTTATGATATTGCCTGTGCCAGTGCCAGGCAACCCGTTTTGTATTCACTGATAGCAGGGAGGCCTGTTGTAAAACAGACCAGGATTCCTGATTTTCTAACCGGATCATCTTACTGTGTTTACCTCGGGAAAAAGAGAAATTCCGAAGTCGCTGTAAAGGATTTTAAAAATACAAGGATCGACCCGTCTGCGCTTCTCCAGATATCTGCCATATCCCGTGAACTCATTAAGGCAACCCATTTGGATGATTGCATGGAGCTGTTGACGGAACATGAACAAATTATATCAGAAATGCTTGATATACAACCTGTTCAAAAGAAATATTTCCCGGATTTTAAGGGCTTTATTAAATCGTTGGGCGCCTGGGGAGGGGATTTTATACTGGCAGTTTCTAAAGAAAGTGAGGATTATATCACGAAATATTTTAGTTCAAAAAGTCTTCATCCTGTATTCAACCTTTCAGACATAATAAGGTAATTCAACAGGGTTTCTACTTCATATGTTTTTTCATCTTCTTCAGTAAAACATCTTTATTGATAGGTTTTGTAACAAGGTCGTTACAGCCCACTTCAAGGACTTTGTCAATTTCATCCTCCATAACATAGGCCGTTTGTGCTATGATGGGTAAGTCGGGTAAAAATTTTCGTATTTCCCGTGTAGCGTCAAAGCCATTCATTTTCGGTAAACGGATGTCCATCAGGACACAATCAAGTTTATCCAGATCCTGGCACATTTCCACAGCTTTTTCACCATCCATAGCCCAATAAAGGTTAGCAGAAGTTCGCTGTAAAATTCTGTCTATCAACATGTGGTTGACTTCTATATCTTCAACGATCAGGATATGCTTATCAACCCAGTGATAATTCCATTTCTTTATCTTCTTCTTTGATTTTTTCTTCGATGAATCTTTTTTAATTATTACCATTATTTGGATTTTACGTATGTTAAAACATAAAATTCATGGTAAAGATAAAAAAAATAATCAAATGATTATAACAATTTAATATGATATTAATTGTTGAAAAGCGTTGCGGCAATCAACCCTTGTATAATCTTCTTACCTTTGTAGCCTGAATATTCAGACTATCAAAATGATTAACAGCCAGTCAGGAAAAGCAGGATGGAAAAGCCCCTCTAACATTGCTCTTGTCAAATACTGGGGAAAAAAAGGAAAGCAGATCCCGGCCAACCCATCCCTAAGTTTTACGCTTAAAAATTGTGTAACCGAAACCCACTGTCGTTATCAATATGATAAAGGGTTGAAAGGCCCTCAGCTTTCATATAGTTTTAATAGTAAACACAATACATCTGTAGAAGATAAGATACTTTCCTATTTTCAATCCCTGGTTCCGGAGATGCCTTTCCTGGCTAATTGCAGATTTGAGGTCGACAGTCATAATAATTTTCCACACGCTGCCGGAATTGCCTCATCAGCCTCTTCCATGAGTGCGTTGTCCTTGTGCCTTGTTTCCATTGAGGAAGCTGTTACCGGTATTTGCCATCCTGAATATGAATTTAAGAAAAGGGCATCTTATCTGGCCAGGCTTGGTTCAGGGAGCGCCTGCCGTTCTGTATTCGGTGGTTTCAGCCTTTGGGGGCAGAGCTTTGTTGAAGGCAGCAGCGATCAGTTTGCCATCCCTTTAGAAATTAAATCAGGAAATATTTTTAATCATCTTCAGGATACTATTTTAGTCGTTGACGAAGGTGAAAAACAAGTGTCGAGCAGGGCAGGACACGGATTAATGAACGGACACCCGTTTGCAGGACAACGATTTATTCAGGCAAATGAGAATTTACAGGAGATCATCAAAGCGCTGGAGGAGGAGGATATTGACAAATTCATCGGGATTGTTGAAAGTGAAGCGCTCGCACTGCATGCCATGATGATGACTTCGAAGCCTTCGTTTATACTGATGAAACCCGGAACTATTGAGATCATTAACAAAATCAGGCAGTTTAGGAAAGAAAGCGGAATACCTGTTTGTTTTACCCTGGATGCCGGCCCAAATGTTCACCTGATATACCCTTATCAACGCAAAAGTGAAGTAAACGATTTCGTTGTATCTGAATTATTAGTAAATTGCGCCCGGAATTATTACATCAATGATGAGACAGGACAAGGCCCGGAGAAATTAATCAGCTTATGACAATCCATTCCAGTGAATTCCACGCCAAGATTCTACTTTTCGGAGAGTATAGTATTATCCATAACTCCATGGGGCTGACCATTCCATACGAACAATACAAGGGAAAGCTTAGTTTCATTGATAATGATGATGACAAATTTGCCGGGAAATCAAATGAAAATCTTGGGAAATTCTCATCCTATCTGGTAGATTTACAAAACAGGGGTAAAATTAAAGCTAAATTTAAATTAGATGACCTTGAAAAAGACATCGAAAACGGGCTTTATTTTGAATCCAACATCCCGCAAGGCTTCGGCATTGGTAGTTCGGGTGCACTCTGTGCCGCTATCTACGATCAATATGCCGAAGATAAAATAGTCAATGACCGCAAGCTTAAAAACAGGGAGATTATTCGTCTGAAGGACATTTTTTCCCAGATGGAGTCCTATTTTCATGGCAAAAGCTCAGGCATCGACCCCTTGAATTGTTACCTGAAAGAACCGTTACTGATCAAAAACAGGATCAGTATTGACAAAATCAAATTAGATCATACAGCCGAAAGTAAATCAGGCATGTTTCTTATTGATACGGGACAAACCGGGGAGACAGCACCACTGGTTGACCTGTTCCTGGAAAAATGCAAGAATGAAGGTTTTATGTCTTCAGTGCTGAATGAATTGATCCCGGCAAACAACAGTTGTATCAAATCATTTGTAAAAGGCGAAGTCAAAGAGTTTTACCGGGACATTAAAAAAGTATCGAAATACCTGCTTCAGAACTTGTCACCCATGATCCCGGAACCCTTTATTGAAGTATGGAAGAAAGGACTTGACACCAGTTCTTATTACCTCAAACTGTGTGGTTCGGGCGGTGGCGGATTTCTGCTGGGTTTTGCCGAAGACCTTGAATATGCCAGGGAAGAACTCGAAAAAGCACAGATCAAAATCATTCCGTTGACGGCCACAGTGCCATCATAATTTTTTACCTGAAATAAATCTGAGATGAAATTGTATCCAATCAATACGGGTTATTTTAAATTGGATGGAGGAGCCATGTTTGGTGTTGTCCCCAAAGTGATATGGCAAAAAACCAATCCTGCTGATGAAAACAACCTCTGTTCGTGGGCGATGCGCAGCCTGCTTGTAGATACGGGCGACAGGAGAATACTTGTTGACAATGGTATTGGCGATAAGCAAAGCCAGAAGTTTTTCAGTCATTATTACCTGCATGGTGATGACAGCCTGGAGAAATCGTTGAATAAATACGGATATACCCTGGATGATATTACCGACAATGTATTAACACACCTGCATTTTGATCATGCCGGTGGAGGAATAAAAAAATCGGGGAATGGTTTTGAACCGGTTTTTAAAAACGCCACCTTTTGGGTCAGCCAAAAGCAGTGGGAGTGGGGCGTTGTAGAACCCAACGACAGGGAGATAGCCTCATTTCTTAAGGAAAACCTGCTTCCTATGGAAGAATCGGGACAACTTGCCCTTCTGGAAAATGAAGGTGAACTGTTTCCCGGTTTTGATATTAAAATGTTTGACGGCCATACTGCCGGCCAGATGATTCCCCATATCAGGTACAATGAACGCACCCTTGTTTATATGGCTGATTTGCTTCCGTCAACCGGGCATATTCCCCTGCCTTACCTGATGAGTTATGATACAAGGCCTTTAATTACGCTTGAAGAAAAAAAACGTTTTATGGAAGAAGCTGCTGAAAAGCGGTACATTCTCTATTTCGAACATGATTATTACACAGAATGCTGCACCGTTAAGCAAACACCCAGAGGAGTACGCCTGGACAAGACCTTTAGCCTCACTGACTTTCTTG
>CAZVAY010000164.1:0-6392 GCA_964625265.1 uncultured Sphingobacteriales bacterium
AACTCCTCATCACCGGGGATTTCTTTTTCAAGTATGCCTTTAAATGTTGTATAATAATTATAAAACACGGCATCCCTGGCAAAATAGGGTTTCACGGAACCGTAAGTTAAACGCATGGTTGAGTTAGCATCCGGGTAAAAGACCTTGTCTTTCTGCCATTCCCTTAACAAGGAAACATAATCCTTGTGCAAAGCTGCAACAGCACCAATACCACCGACATAAGTCATATAATTGTCACGGATATACGAACTTGCCATGTTGTAAATATCAAGAACTTTGTCTTTTTTAAAGGCAGATTTTTTCGGTTTTGCAAAATAAGCTTCTGCTTTATTTTTGTTGAAAACCAACGATGAGGCATATAGTTGATCGAGGAATGCATTGATCTTTGCTTTCATGTCTTTGCCTTCAAAATTCTGGTCAATGTATCCGAATAATTCAATACCGGACGGGTCTTTTAAGTTGGCATAAAATGCCTGCATAAAAGTTCTTAATGATTTTTTCTCCCTGTCTATGGTCCCGTCATCAAAATCGGCCAGCACGGACTCTTTGAGTTGGTCAAGTGATTCCTTCAGCTCATCAGGTTTTTTACCATCATTGAGGGAATTATTGATATCGTTAAATGATTTCAGGGAATTATAAAGATGCAGCCTGCGCATTCCGACAACCACATAATAAAATGAAGGCATGATGTCGTAAACTTTTTGATAAGCATCTTTGTATTTGTCGAGGATGTCACCGTACTTTTCAATACGTGCGGGATCTTCAGAAATCCATTTGGTCATTTCAACTTCCTTTTCCCTGTATTGTTCAATAAGTTTAAATCTTTGTAACCCTAAATTCTGTCCCTCGGTATATTTGAAAAAGTTGGCCAAACCGGCATAATCGGAAGCCAGGTCAAGCCTGACCTTTGGGTCGGCATCCATAGCTGATTTCATGTTGGCCAGGATATCACCAAAAATATCAATCAACGCAGGGTTCTCATAGTTTTGCTTGTAGTCAATGTCATAGGAGGTGAGGTAACGTTCCGTTCTGCCAGGGTATCCCATGATCATGGCAAAATCGCCATTATGAACACCGTCAAGGGAAATTTCAAAATGTTTAATGGGTTTGTAGGGAATGTTATCTTCGTTGTATTCAGCAGGTTTTCCGTCCGGGCCGGTGTAAACACGCAGGATTGAAAAGTCACCGGTATGGCGCGGCCACATCCAGTTGTCGGTGTCGCCACCAAACTTACCTATTGATTCGGGGGGTGCCCCCACAAACCGGACATCTTTAAAAGTCTCGTAGATCATCAGGTAATATTCGCTGCCACCAAACATGGTTTTCACGTCTCCGTCATAATGGGTTCCGTTGGTTTTTTCTTCAATGAGTTTGTCGAAATAATCATTTTTGGCCTTTTCAATTTCATCTTCGTTGTCAACCCTTGCCACTACCGAATCAACGGCATGGGTGATTTCCTCCATATACACAAGGCGCGAAACTGTAAAATCAGGGATGGGAATTTCTTCTTCAAGGGAATTAGCCCAGAAACCGTTGGTAAGGAAGTCGTTTGTTACGGTACTCAATGAAGCGATGGCATCGTATCCGCAGTGATGATTGGTGAATACGAGTCCCTGGTCAGACACAAGCTCACCGGTACAAAAACCCTGTCCGAGCCGTAGAACAGCATCTTTGAGGCTGGCATGATTGATATTATAAATATCATCAGCAGATAATTTAAGCCCCAGCATCTTCATCTGTTGCATGTTGAGCTGTTTGATATAAAGAGGCAACCACATACCTTCATCGGGAGCAGCCTTAAGGAGGGATCCGAAAATCAGAAATACTACTAAAAACAAACTTGCTTTTTTCATCTTGTTAAGTTTAAATTCTTTGAAACTAATTTTTTGAATGTCACGAATTTATTAAATTTTTTATCAAACAATTACATTATAGGATGCCGGCTTATGCTGTTTTGTTACATTTGTACCTTTCATTTTACTTATGCAAAAAGAACTTTCTTTTCATCTGATTTTGGTGTGTGGTGGAAGTGCCTCAGGAAAATCCACTGTTTTAGAGAATCTGAAAAATCGTTTCTCCGCCTCCGAAATCTGCTTTATTTCCATGGATGATTACTACAAGCCGATTGAATACCAGCATCAGGATGACTTGGGTGTTTACAATTTTGACCTTCCCGGCTCACTGGATATTGATTCACTGGTTGAGGTATTAACACAATTGTCTGAAGGTAAAAAAGTTGACAGGAACGAATATACTTTTAACCATCCTGACAAGGTTCCCGGTATCAGGCATTATTTCCCTGCCCCTGTAATTATTGTGGAAGGATTATTTTCTTTTTGGTTTGATGTACTTCGGTCATTTAGCCATTATAAAGTTTTTATTGATTCGGATCAGGATGTTTGTTATCAAAGACGGAAACAAAGAGACATTGAGGTCAGGGGAATTCCTGAGCCAGTCTTTGAACATCAGTGGAAAAACCATGTAATACCTGCCTATAAGCAATTTGTTGATCCCTATTCCGGACTTGCCGACCTGGTGATTGAAAATACGTATGATTATAAATCGGGTGTTGCTATGCTTGAACAACATATCCGGGAAGTTCTTAGCTCGTAATCCATGAATTATTCCCAAACCATTCAGTACCTGTTTTCGAAATTGCCCATGTACCATCGCATAGGAGCCCCGGCATTTAATAAAGACCTGACAAACACCATTGCACTCTGCGATTACCTGGATAATCCGCCAACAAAGTTCAGGTCTATTCATGTGGCAGGCACCAATGGTAAAGGTTCTGTCAGCCACATGCTGGATTCAGTCCTGCAGGAAGCCGGGTATAAAACCGGTCTTTATACCTCCCCGCATTTGACTGATTTCAGGGAACGAATACGGATTAATGGCAAAATGGTTTCTGAAAGCTTTGTCATTCATTTTACCGAAAAGATAAAACCACTTATTGAAAAAATAAAACCTTCTTTTTTTGAGATAACCGTAGCCATGGCATTCGAGGCTTTTGCCCGTGAAAGGGTGGATGTTGGAATTGTTGAAACAGGCCTTGGCGGACGGTTGGATTCAACCAATGTCATCAACCCCGATCTATCCATCATTACGAACATTTCTCAGGAACATCAGCAATTCCTCGGGAACAGCCTGAAAGAAATCGCCTGGGAAAAAGCAGGCATTATCAAAACGGGTAAACCGGTATTAATAGGTAAATCGCAAATTGAAACCAGGCCTGTGTTTCAGGAAGCGGCACTTGACAAAGATGCACCTCTGTTTTTTGCCTCAGATATTTGTAAGACCGTCTATACAGGGATGGAAGAAAAACTTGGGGTTTTTGAAATTCAAAATACCCTGACTTCTGCCGGTAATAAACTTTATTGCGATTTACATGCTGCTTATCAGGCCGAAAATATCAATACCCTTGAGGCCTTTTATCAGTTGTTTGGCAGACAATTTAATCTGAACAGGAATGCCTTTGAGGCGGGGTTAAAGAAAATTAAAACCAATACAGGCCTGCAGGGAAGATGGGAATGCATTTCCCAAACCCCCAGGGTCATTGTTGATATTGCCCATAACCCGGATGCCATTTCGAACATGGCCAGGCAGCTTGAATATGAAAATTTTAGCAAACTGTTCATCCTGTACGGTTGTTCTTCAGATAAAGAATCACAAAAGGTATTGAAGCAATTGCCTGCGAATGCAAAATATTACTTTGCCCGGCCTGATGTTCCACGCGGAAAAGATGCAGCCATCGTTGCGGGGGAAGCACTAAATCTGGGAATTAAGGGGATGCATTTCGATACGGTTCCGGCAGCTATCAAAAGTATTTTGCCTGAAATGACCGGGGATGACATGCTATTAATTACAGGAAGTGCTTTTGTTGTTGCCGATGCTCTTGCTTATTTTGAAGAAGGTTCTACCCGACCTGCCTCCAGCTAATTTTTGCACGTGTAATTTCCTTGTTGGAAGAATTGTTATGCATGACAAATTCAGAGAAATCATTGTCCGTATAAATCTGAAGTGCATTACCGGCTAAGGCCTCTTTCAGAAAATTTAGCGTGATGATGGAAACTTCATTTGTTTCCAAAAACTCAAAAGGTATTGAATCCATCAGGATGCCGCTGTACCTGGATGTTGTCAGATGGCCATTGAAATCAAGATCGGAATAGCGAACAATGTATTTTCGTAATTCATTTGCAGGCTGATTGAAATTAAGTTTTTCAACTCCTCCGGGAGAACCATCCGGGCCGGGAATAAAAAGATGCGAAAAGGAATTGAAAAAGGAGGGATTAGCCGGCCTTTTATTTTCGATATTGATGACCAGCCAATTGGTTGACGCTCTTCCGATCTTCTGTCCTCCGGAATTAAGTAGTTCAAAATGCCTTATGGCAAATAAGCCGTTCAATCCTGATGTCCATGTATGGATGGTTAACTTTTCCTGCCATAGCGGATAGGTATCCAGTTGTATGCTTAGGCGGGACAAAATCCAGGCAAGTTTTTGTTTCTCCAGTTGCCCGTACCCGAAACCTAACAACCCGGCATGTTCCCAGGCCACTTCCATCAGAATGTCGCAAAGAGACTTCAACCGGATCCTTCCCCTATGGTCGCATGTATGCCATCCAACCCTTAATCTTTTAAAATATTCAGCGGGTTTATTTTGTCGATTCATAAGCAATGTTAATTAAAAATAGAGGATATTCAGATAAATCAAACGTGAACTTTTTAAATCAAAGCTTGCAGGCAGGAGATTCACAAATAAAAATGATTTAACAAGTTCATGAGAGAGCAGAGCGGTTATCCCGAATACACGGAATTTTCAAATTTTAAAGTATAATGTTAATCCTTAAAAATTTTAAACGGATGAATTTGATTTTAAAATTCCTTTTCAGAAAGTGGGTAAATGATAAATTTGCATTTTAAACAGTAAGAATGACCCGTAAAAAGCTACAGAAATTTGCAGAGTTGGAAACCTTCCCTAATTATTTTGAAGTTCCTCACCATTTAAAGGGTAGATGGAACACCGGTTATTTTTATAATCAAAATCCCCTTGTACTTGAACTGGGCTGTGGAAAAGGGGAGTTTTCGAACAGGTTGGGACAGGAGTTCCCGGATAAGAATTTTATCGGGATTGATTTAAAAGGGGTAAGGTTGTGGCGGGCAGCCAAAAATGCATTAAATGATAAATTGGAGCATGTTGCTTTCATCAAAGCCAATATCACCGACCTGGAATCCATGTTTGGCTCCCGTGAGATCAGTGAAATCTGGATACCGTTTCCCGATCCTTATCCCAAGCCCAGCAAATGGAAAAAAAGGCTGGTGTCAATACCTTTTCTTGAACGATATAAACGGGTGCTAAAACCTGGTGGGGAAATCCACTTTAAATCCGACAACACCGCTTTGTTTAAGTTTTGTCTGGAATCTATTCATGAATTTAATGGAGAGATTATCGAAAAGACAACCGATTTATATAATTCTGATATTCTGAATCATTACAATGGAATACCCACCTATTTTGAGACTATGTTCAGGCAGCAAGGGGAAAGTATCAAGTATATCCGTTTTAAATTGGGGATAGAGGAGTGATGAGTAGATAGTAGACCTTAAGCAAAAGATAGAACAAAAAGACAAAAGACACGAGCTATTAGACTAACTGTAGCCCCAATGGCACAAGCGTCCACATGCCTGCCTGACCTACAAAGGCAGGCTTATACCAAAGTATACAAATAACTGTATATCAATAATTCCAGCCCACTGTCCATTAAAGTTTTTCAGAACCGGAAGCTTCATCAAATAATTTACCTATAACTTTTCGCATGTTACTGTCAAGCGCCACATTGGCCATTGTCAGCGTACTGTGGGCAATCAATTCATTCTGTTCGTTGTGTGTTTGTATTTGCCAAACCTGGGTTTGAATACCGATATGGACCGGAGTTGCAGTGGCTATGACAAATCCATCGGTAGCAGGTTTCAGGTGATTTATTTTCAGGTCCATGCCAAAGCAAAAATATTTATCACGGTCGAGGCTGAGGTAAGCGGCCACCGAGCCGGTATGCTCGGCCAGCGTTGCAGAAGCACCCCCGTGTAAAAATCCAAGCGATTGCTTCGTGTTCGAATTGATTGGCATATGCGCTTTTAAATAATGTGAATTTATTTCAATAAATTCAATTTGCAGGACTTCGGCAAGGCTGTTTCGGCCTGCTTTGTTCAACATTTCCAAACTTATTGATGTATCTATCATGAGAATATTTTACATTTGCAATGGAAAAATTAATTTTACTGTAAAAGTAATTAAAAAATTAAAGTTTTGCCTGAAAAGAACATCTACATAATTCGACACGGTGAAACAGAATACAATAAAACGGGGTATCTGACGGGGGCTACCATTGATGCTT
>CAZVAY010000165.1:0-6338 GCA_964625265.1 uncultured Sphingobacteriales bacterium
AAGTGGATAAAGGAAGTGTAACGTCCACCTCCACAATTACATGTAACGATAAACTTGAGATAAAAAATGGGGGGGCTTTTAGTACAACCGGGCAGACTTTTATTGCAAAAGACCTGAAAGTGGATGATGCTTCAACAGCTATTTTCGGTGATAGTGTGAGCGTGAATGATGATATTGAATTAAAAGCCGGTAGTACGGTTACGTTTTCAAGTGGTCTTTATGTTAAAGACGAAGCCAAAATTGACAATGCAACTGTTAACTTTCATGGGAATACTTATATAAAAGATAAGATCAATGATATTTCAAACGGGGCAACAGTTAATATTTATGATAATTTTTATGTAAATGGTAAAGTCGAAAATTATTCAAGTACCATTAATAACTATGGAACATTAACTGTAAAAACTGATTTGATAAGTTCAGGATCTTCAGCTGCTATTAACAACAACGGTACTTTAAATGTACAGGATGACCTGACCATTTCATCGGGTACTTATGATAATAACGGGACTATCAATGTTACAGACCGGACTTCAATCTCAGGAACTTTTACCAATGACGGTACCTTTAACGGAGGTGATAACATTACCATTTCATGGTCGGGAAATTTTACCAACAACGGAACGCTGAATGCCAGTGCAGACCTGAACAACTATGCAACATTTACCAATAATGGTACGGTAGATATCACTGATGACTTTTACAATGGTTGGTCTTCATCGTTTACCAACAATGGTGATATGACTGTTGACGATACTTTTACCAACAATCATACTTATACAAACGGCAGCAATGGTACTACCACATTGAATGGAGAAGTGACCAATAACTGGTCATCTACTTTCACCAACAACGGAACCCTGACCCTGTATGCTGATGTTACCAATAAAGGTACATTCAACAATACCGATACATTGAACCTGTACAGCACATTTGACAATTACAGCTCCGGCAGTACACTGGCCAATAGCGGTAAGATCTTGTTAAAAACCGATTCAACCCATTTTGCCAATATAACGGGTGCAGGTAGTGTTTCAGGTATTGGAGATGCTGTTGTCAGCTTGTATTTGAAAGGAAACAAATGGCATTACATTTCGTCACCTATAGACAGTGCAAGCATCAATATGTTCTGGGGATGCGCAATATATTCATACAATGAATCCCAGGATAAATGGGTCGCTCATGGGGCAAATGAATTGATGGATCCATTAACCGGGTATGACGTATACTGCCCTGGTGACAGAACGATTACCTTTGAAGGTGCCCTGAATGAAAGCTCATTCACTAACAACAGCATTACAAAAAGCAATGGAGGGTACAACCTGGTTGGTAACCCCTATATGTCAACCATTGACTGGGACCTCGGAACAGGCTGGACAAAAGTAAAGATTTCCAATGCTGTTTATGTATGGGACCCTGATAACCAGACTATCGCTTCTTATGTAAGTGGTTCCGGTACCAATGGAGGTTCCAGGTACATTCCTCCGATGCAGGCTTTCTTTGTCAAGAATGACGGAACCGGCACCGGTAAACTGGGAACCTCAAAATCAATATGGGTTAAGATAACATCCATTAAATTCAGAAATAATAAAAATACAGGGAATGTGATACGGTTTAAAGCCAAATCCATGGTAAACGGTTATGCCGATGAAACAGTGATCAGGTTCAATAACCACGCAACTGAACAATTTGATAACGAATTCGATGCTGATAAAATGTTTTCGATCAACAACCAGGTACCTCAACTTTATACACAGGTTGCTGATAATGCAATTTCTATCAATACGATGAAAGAATTCAACGACCAGGCTATTGTTCCCCTGTATTTCAGGGCTGCTGTTTCAGGTAAAGCCAGGATTTCGGTCAAACTGGAGAATTTCCCCACCTGTACCGCTATCTACCTGGAAGACAAAAAGGAAAATGTTATTGTTGACTTGTTGTCAGAAGTCTATGAATTTGACGCAAATGTCAATGATGATGATGACAGGTTTGTTATTCACTTTGTCAATCCTCAGCGCATCTCCGATCCGGATAACAACAAAGTCGTTGCTACCTCAGTGGATGAGAATGATGTTGAAGCTGATACCAGGGTTTATGCTGAGTCGGATGAGATTGTTGTCGAAAGGCAGAATAACGGATCAGGAAGTTACACCATTGATGTATTTACCATCAACGGACAGCAGGTAGCTCATAGTATTTCCAATGAGAGCCAGGCAAGAGTAAAAATCAACCATGCTGACGGTATCTACATTGTCAAAGTAAGCGGCAGTGAAGGAAGCGTTACAGCCAAGGTTAAAATGAATAAATAATAAGGAAAGAGGTTTATTTAACTATTAAATTCAGAAAAATGAGAAACTTAAGCATGTTATTAGTAGGACTCGCCTCCATATGTGTTATTTTCGTGATCAACGTGGCCATTTACTACATGATGCTAAGCCTATAGATCAGAGATGACAGATTTGCGGAAGGCAACAAGTATCAACAGGCCGGCAATAAAGAAGCCCGACAGCGCCAGCACCGAGTTTCGCATATTGCCGGTCAGTGCTTCTACAAGGCCATACGCAAACGTTCCCAATACGATAGCCATCTTTTCAGTAAACTCATAAAAACTAAAAAATGAAGCAGTATCTTTTGAATCTTTGGGAATCATTTTGGCAAAAGTGGAGCGGGAAATACTTTGAATACCTCCCATTACCAGCCCCACCAGAAAGGCCAGCCCGAAAAACCCTGTTTTACCCCGGACAACAAAAGCCACAATGCAGATGATAATCCAGATGATCAGCGAGATAGATATCGATATTACATTTCCTTTTGCTTCCGACAAGCGGGCTGCCAGGTAAGCCCCTCCAATAGCTACCAACTGGATGATCAGAATACTGATGATTAAAGAAATGGAATCGATATGCAACACCTTGGCTCCGAAAAGCGAAGCCATATACAACACCGTTTGAACACCCATGCTGTAAAAGAAGAAAGAAAAAAGGAAGCCTTTTTTTCCTGTGCTCTTTCTGAGTTCATTAAATGCAGTAAGTAATTCCCGGTAACCTTTGGATAAAGATTTTCCTGAAAATTTCTTTTTTGCCATTGAAGGCAGGTTCGAAAATGTAATCTGGCTGAATCCAAGCCACCAAAGTCCTACACTGATAAATGATATACGATAAGCGAGATCAGAACCGGGGGAATGGGAATCCATATAAAATATCAACATCAGGTTGAGTAATAAAAGGATCACACTACCTGTATAACCATAAGCATAACCCCGGGCACTTGCCCTGTCCATCAATTTTGGTGTTGCAATCTCAGGAAGATAAGCATTGTAAAAAACAAGGCTGCCATTGAAACCCATGTTGGCTATTATAAACCCGAATATACCAACTGCTAAATAATCCTGGTCAAAAAAAGCAAGGCTTATGCAGGCCAGAGAGCCAACGATGACAAAAAACCGCATAAATGATTTTTTTAACCCTGTGTAATCGGCAACACCTGATAATACCGGAGACAACAACGCTGTTAATAAAACAGAAAATGAAAAAGCGTAGGTATAAAGAACCGTGTTTTTAATTGTAATCCCAAGGAAAATTACCTTGTCGAACCCATTTCCTCCTGTAGTAACGCTGTTGTAATAGGCAGGGAACATGGATGCTGTGATGATGAGGGCATAAACCGAATTGGCCCAGTCATAAAATGCCCAGGAACGGATAATTTTTTTATTGTCTTTCTGAATCAAATTCAGTTGAAGTTTTTCACCAGGGAATCTATAATGAATTTCTTCTGTAACTCTGAGAGTTCATTATTCTTTTGGACATAAACTTTATACTGCTCTATTTCACTGGTGGGCAAAGGATGGTTGTTTTTCTTTAATGATTTGTAATAATAATCCCTGAATACCCAGTTTGACGGATACTGTTTGGAAAGATATTTTCCGAATTTCTCCGCTTTTTCAGCATTGTGCTCTACATCGGCAAATATCTTCATCAGGAAATATTTGCTTTCCGTATCAAGCACAAGATCATCTTTTTTAATGGCCAGGTAATAAATGCCCCGGTTCATTTCGCCCTGCGGTATGAGCATTAAAAACGGTCGAAGGACCACATAATCACGATAAGCTGCCGCTGTCAGATAATGATATAAACCGGATGTCAGGTAAAATGCCTTAAAATCCTTTTCCTGGCCCATGGTTGAAGAAATAATACTGACATGTTTCATGAAATCGGTCATGGAGGCAATATATTTCCCTTCCCGGACATTGATACGTGCCTTGAAAGCCGTAATAAGGGCCACCAGAAATTTGCTTTCATGGGTTTCAGTGCCTTTGAGGCATTCGCTGGCTTTTTTCAGGTTGTAATAAAACTGCTCTTTGACGTAGGTCGTGTTTTCCCCTGTCTGGTATTTCCACCAATAGTAATTTGCCCCTAACACATAGGTCCACGAAGTGTTTGGGTAATGATTTCCCGTATAATTGAGTACTTTTTTCGCTTGTTTAAAATTGAAATTGTAGATGTGGTAAAACCCCTCGTAGATATGGGGCCGAATATTTTTGTTTGAGATGATAGAGGTGGCAATTGGGTATGAGGTTTCTCGTTTTGCAGAAGCTGATAGCAGTGCTACAACAATTGTCAATAGAATAATTCCGGCTCCTTTCATATTTACTCAGTTCAAGGATGCAAATTTAAAATTTTAGGCCTAATTCCAAAATTGTTCTTGAAATAATCAATATATGATATTAATTTTTCAATTGCTATTTGCTTCTTACTTTTGCCCCATTCAAAAAAATCTTAATAACCTAATACAGTAAAATGTCTGATACAAAAAATAAAGGATTCAACACCAAGCTGATACATGCTGGTGATTACGAAGATGCACTGGGAAGCGCTGTTACACCTATTTATCAAACCTCAACCTTTAAATTCAAATCCGCCCGGCATGGTGCCGATTGTTTTGCCGGACGCGACAAAGGATATATCTATACACGAATAGGCAATCCTACTATCGATGCACTCGAAAACAAATTGGCTGAATTGGAAAACGGCTACCGGGGTATTGTGATGTCATCAGGAATGGCAGCGGTCAATACTGTGTATATGGCGTTGCTTGGCAAAGGCGACCACATGGTAAGCAACAGTGCAGTCTATGGCCCCAGCCGTTCAGTCATTGATACACACTATGAAAAATTTGGCGTTGAGTCTTCCTATATTGATACATCAGACCTTGAGCTAATTGAGAAATCTATTAAACCTAATACCAAACTGCTGTACCTCGAAACCCCGGCCAACCCGACTATGTTGCTGACCGACATTCGGGCTGCATCCGAAATAGCACACAAACACAATGTTCTTGTTTGTGTTGACAATACATTCAGCAGTCCGTACCTGCAGCGCCCGCTGGAACTCGGTGCTGATATTTCGCTTCATTCCCTGACCAAGTTTATCAATGGCCATGCGGATATTGTTGGCGGAGCGCTTATTGCCAAAGATGAAGACTTGTACAACCGCCTGCGGAAAACCATGGTTTACCTGGGATGTAACATGGATCCACACCAGGCATTCCTGGTTCAAAGAGGGGTGAAAACACTGTCATTAAGAATTGACAAAGCGCAGGCAAGCGCCATGATTATAGCAGACTACCTGGAGAATCACCCGAAAATTTCGTGGGTTAAATATCCGGGGCTCAGGAGCTTTGATCAATATGATCTGGCAAAAAAACAAATGGACGGATTTGGTACCATGATCAGCTTTGGGTTGAAAGGTGGACTGGAAACCGGTGCCCGGTTGATGGACAACGTCAAACTTTGCTTGTTGGCCGTATCGCTTGGTGGCGTTGAAACGCTGATCCAGCATCCTGCTTCCATGACTCATGCTTCCATGACTCCTGAAGCCAGGAAAGCAGGGCATATTACGGATGACCTGGTCAGGTTTTCAATTGGTATTGAAGACCATGAGGATATTATTGCCGACCTGGAGCAGGCACTTGAAAAATGCTAAGCTGATTTCAGTTAAGTTCCCTGAATATCTTTTCGTAAATATTCTGGTCGTGCGGGGAAAAACATACGAATACGACACGTTCCGGACAGGGATTTTCTTTCATGAACTCCATTGTTGTAGATAATGCAATGCGGGTTGCTCTTTCGATGGGGAACCTGTATACGCCTGTACTGATTGCCGGAAAGGCCATTGATTTAATTCCTTTCTCACTGGCAAGAGATAAAGAATTCAGGTAGCAATTTCGCAACAATTGGTCTTCGCGGTGGCTGCCACCCTGCCAAACAGGCCCCACAGTATGTATCACAAACCGCGCAGGCAGGAGATAGCCAGCGGTGATTGTGGCCTCTGCGGCTTGGA
>CAZVAY010000166.1:0-6335 GCA_964625265.1 uncultured Sphingobacteriales bacterium
GCCCAAAGCCTTCTACCACCCCGGAATTTCGCAATCTGTTCGAAGAAGTTGCCGTGAATATCAAAATTAAATGACAGACGGGATGCAAATTCGTCAATATCGAGTCCGCGGCTGAGGGCTCCGTCTGTGTATGCTTTGGCAATGCAAAAGGCATAAGCCATTTCCTGCACCGGGTTGGCGCCACTTTCCCTGATGTGATATCCACAAACGGATACCGGACTGTATTTGGGTACATGCTGCGCACAATATTCTATGGTGTCAATGACCAGTTGAACGGATTTATCAACGGGGAATATCCAGGTTCCCCGGCCAATAAATTCCTTTAAAATATCATTTTGGGCAGTTCCGCGAAGGTTTTGTAAGTTGTAGCCCCATTTTTCAGCGAGGGCAAAATACATGGCTATTAAAACAATGGCCGATCCATTAATGGTCAGGGAAACGGTGATCTTATTCAGATCAATGTTTTTAAAAGCGGTTTCAAAATCGGCCAGGCTATCCACGGACATGCCTACCCGGCCTACTTCGCCCAGGGCTTCGGGGGCATCGGTATCATACCCGCATTGTGTGGGTAGGTCGAAGGCTACATTGAGCCCCGTCTGGCCATTTTTCAATAGAAAATGAAATCGTTCATTGGTCTCTTCCGGTGTACCGAAACCGGCATACTGACGGATAGTAAAGGGCCTTTTGCGGTACATCTCAGGATGGATGCCCCGTGTAAATGGGTATTCGCCCGGCATTTCATTTATTCCTTCTGAGGGTTTTACATCCTCCTGGCTATATACGGGTTTAACTTCAAAGCCACTTTCGAGAAGAACCTTTTTTACATCAGCAGATTTGTTATCACTTGCCATCAGTTGGAATTTTTTGCTTCAAATTGTTTAAAGAAATCAACAATATCCTCCATTCTGCTTCCGGTGGGAAAAACTTTTACCGGATCGAATGACATCAGGTCATCTACGTCTTTGAGGGGAATATTGCCTCCCACTACCCAGGGAAAATTAAGGTTACGTTCTTCCATGACCGTACTAAAATGGTCGCAAATTACCTTGTGCGTACCTGAAAGGATGGAAAGTCCGATCATGTCCACCTGATAAGACTCAGCCAGTTCAAGGATGGTTTCAACAGATTTCCTCAATCCTGTATAATGTACTTCGAATCCGGCTTCGATAAGTGCATGGGCCAGCACTTTCACACCCACATCATGGCCGTCAAGGCCTGGTTTTGACAATAAAATTTTCATTTCAGTTTTCCTTGTTTAAAATGATCACGGAAGCTATGGCGCCCGGCCCGCCAATGTTGTGTGTCAAACCGCGCATGGAATTTTTTACTTGTCGTTCACCTGCCTGGCCCCGGAGATGATTGGCCACCTCCACCACCATCCTGACACCGGTAGCGCCAACCGGATGTCCGCAAGACAATAGCCCTCCGCTGACATTGACAGGCAGTTCACCACCCAGTTCAGTTGCTTTGCCCCGTATCATATCTTTGGCTTCCCCGGTTTTGCAAAACCCGAGGTCTTCGTAGGTGATCAATTCAACGATGGAAAAACAGTCGTGAACTTCTACGAGGTCAATTTCATCCAGCGGATTGGTTATTCCGGCCTGTTCATAGGCCATTCTGGCTGCTTCCCTGGTAGCCTTGAACGACAGAAAATCATGGTTTGCATCAAAAAACGGAAGGTCCCAGCCGGTAGAGACCGAAAGACCCATACCATCAATATATATGGGTTTGTGCCTTGATTTATCAACATCCGAACTTCGAACCATGATGACACAGGCAGCACCGTCTGTGGTGGGGCAACTGTCAAGAAGTGTCAGAGGGTCGGCTACCATGGGTGACCCCAGCACCTGATCAAGGCTGCATGATTTACGGTAATGTGCTTTGTCGTTTAGGGTTCCATTAAAATGGTTTTTAACAGAAATAGATGCGATATCTTCACGGGTTAGTCCAAAATCATGCATCATTCTTTTGGCATAGACGGCAAACGTTCCTGCTGCTGTAAAACCTTTCTGGTAAAAGGGATGCGTTAGCTCCACCATCATTTTAACAATGCTGTCGTTGGGGGAACGGTCGCGAAGTTTTTCTACGCCCAGGGCCATAGCAACATCACAGGTATTGGCCATCAGGGCATGTGCCGCATTTCTAATGGCATCTGCCCCGGAAGCACAAAAATTGGATACCCTTGTTACCGGAATATTGAAAATACCTAATGGTTCGGCCAGGTCCATGCCACTGCGCCCCTTGAAAACACCAATTTCAGGGAAAGCGGTAGATAACCATGCTGCCTGGATGTCGGTTGCCCGAATACCTGCATCGTTGATGGCTTCCATAGCTGCATCACGAACCAGGTCGTCATAGCTTCTATGAAACAGGTCTCCAAATGGCGTTACGCCAACTCCAATAATAGCAATATCGGGTTTCTTACTCATCAGTTTTTATACATTTCCAGAAATAATCAGGTTTAGTTCCATTTTCGATCATACTGCGAAGTACCAGCTTCACACGGTCACCGATTTTTAATTTTGACCCTTCCTTGTCAAGGTCATCGGTTTGCTGTACCGTGATCCTGCCGCCACCGTCCAGGTCGATGACAACCATGTAGATGGGCGGGAATGAGGATGGGAAATAATATTCGGCAGTCAGTGTGTAAACTACCCCTGTTTTCGACAATTGTATCGCGGTAAATTCATCGCTTCCGCAGGATGGACAAAACCGGGTTCCCAGCAGGTATACCGAATTACATTTCATACATTTTGTACCCTTCAAAAAGATGATCTTGTCTTTTTCCCTTTCGTACATCATCTCAGATGAAAACATTTCCTGCTGCTTGTAACCGGGATGGTTGAAATCCCCCTGCCGGAGAAGTTTTTGGTAATCACTGATATGTTTTACTTCCATAAAGTGATCGCTGCCGGGTAAACAATTCCGGGTGGTTTTATGTACTTTAAATCCGATGGCATTAATGCCATTCCGGTAGTCGAAAAGCCAATAATTTCCTTCCTGTGAAGCCATGGAATTGATCATCAACAGGAGGGCGTGGCAGGCTCCGGTGTAACCATAGCGGCTAAAAATTGTATCACGGGTCAATTGTTCGGGTTTGAATCCGCTTTTGGATACAATTCCGTTTACCATTTTTGCATAAAGCGAATTGATGATCAAACCGGTGGTATTCTCCGGATCAGGCGAAACTGCTGACCAGGCTTTTGTGAAGCAATTTTTGAACCCGGCATTTCTTGAAAAGCGGGCATCGTACTGTACAGGGTTCTTTTTATAAATAAAGTCCTCTGTCATTGAAGAAGAAAAAGAACGGGTATCAGTGATCTCCACAGCTCCTTTGTTTCCCGTAATAAGCATGGCTATGGCAGCATGGCTGAGCGGCATGTCCTTTTTAGTTTCCGTATCAGGAAAGTCAACAGTAGCAACCACCAGGAGGATTCTTTTGTACTGTCCTGCATGAACCAGTTTGTCGGCCAGCAACAGGGCATCGGTTCCTGCACGTTCTGTTGTGACGATGTCCATGGCATAAAGCCCGTCCGGTATTCCCAGCAACCCTGCAAGGAAAGAGGCATGATAACGGGATTGGAAAAGCGGGGTGGAAGTAGCAAACAAAATGGCGTCCGGGGCATCGGATCCTTCCAGGAGTTTTGTTGCTGCCGAATAAGCCAGGGTAATGAGGTCTTCGTCAGTATAGCATATACATCTTTTTGCCGGCCTGGTATGTGGGTCAAGCAGTGCACTATTTACCGTAAACCGGGGCACAACAACTTCATATTTTTCGATATAACTCACCTGATCAATTCTTTTGCAATGTTAATTTTAAGGATTTCGGAAGTACCGCCACCAATCAGGGTAAAGCGTGCATCGCGCAGGTAACGTTCAACCCGGTATTCAGTGGAGTAGCCATAGGAAGCCAGGACCCGTGAAGCCTGGTCACAAATACTGTTGGCACATTCGGAAGCATAAAGTTTGGCAATCATAGTTTCCTGAAGAACTTTTTGCCCTGCATCTTTGAGCGAAGCGGCATGTAGTACATATTGCCTGGATGTTTCTAACTGAACTTTCATCTCGGCAAATTTGAGCTGGATGGCCTGGAATTTTATAATGGGCCTGCCAAATTGTTTTCTTTCCTGTGCATATTGAAGGGCATCGTTGAAAGCTGCCGTGGCCACACCCACTGAAAGAGCGGCCGTCATTAACCGGATCTCTGCCAGTATCTCAAACAGGTACTGGGTTCCGTCACCGGGGCTGCCAAGCAGGTAATTCGACTTAAGCTCAACATGATCGAAGAAAACTTCCGAAGTCAGTGATCCCCTGACCCCGAGTTTGTCAATTTTTTTGCCCACCTTGACCCCGCTCAGGTTAGCAGGAACAAAAAAGATGGATAATCCTTCAGCAAAATCGGTTTTAGCCAAAACTGTAAAAAAATCAGCAACAGGGGCGGATGTAACCCAGGTTTTTTGTCCATTCAGGATATAACCGGAGGTGGTTTTTTTTGCGGTTGTCTGAATAGCAAACAGGTCACTGCCTGCATTGGGTTCTGTCATGCAGATTCCACCTGCTTTTTGGCCGGTAATGGCTGCATCAAAATAGGTTTTAACCTCTTTATCTCCTAAACGGAATAGAAAATAGGTGGCCATCAGGGATTGCATGGTACACGACATGGCCAGGGATAATGAACCACGTGCCAGTTCAATGACGGCCAGGCAATACGAGACAATGTCCATTCCACTGCCTCCGGCAGATTCAGGGTATCGCATACCAAAAAAACCAAGTTCACCTGCTTCCCTGAACAGCTCCCGGGGAAATTCCCCTTTTTTGTCCAGTTCATCGGCCACAGGTACTACTTTTCGGTCAACAAAATCCCTGAAAGATTGCTGTATCTGGAGTTGTATGTCTGTCAATGCTGTGCTCATGGCTGTCCTCAGGCGGTAATGGTGAAATTAACAAGATGATGAGTGTCGGGTATCACGGCAATGGCTTCGATTTCGATAAGGGCGGGTTTGTCCACCAGGTCGCTAACGAAGATCATGCTCATGCAGGGATAATGGTTCCCCATGATACTGCGCCAGACTTTTCCCAACTCTTTCCGTTTCGTCAGGTATTGTTCTTTGTCGGTACAAAAACAGGTCATTTTACAGATGTGCTCAGGCAGGCCCCCTGCTTTTGAGACAATCGTGACAATGTTTTTCAAAACCTGTTCAAACTGGGGGACAAGTTCAGTACTGAGTATGTCTTCATTTTCGTCCCAACCCACCTGGCCTGCAATGTACAGCGTCTTGCCGTTTTGAGTTAAAATTCCATTTGAATACCCCTTTGGCCTGTTCCAACCATCTGGCTGAATTTTTTCGTGTGTAGCCGATTTTTTAAACATTTAGTTTGAATTTAGTACTTGGATAATAGATTTTAGACTTAAGATTATTGACAATAGAAAAGATTTATGATTTGAATTGGTTTATATTCCATATACTTCCTCTGCTCGTTTTTCTGATACAAAGCCGTTATTAACATCTTCCATGACCTTTGTTCTATCCCGTTTATTGGGTGGCCCGAAGCCACCGCCACCTCCTGCAATTTGCTTGTAAATAGTTCCTGTTGGAATATTTTCAACGAGGTCTTTGTTCAGGGGAATATATTTTTTCCCGTCAGGGTAAGTCAGTTCAATTTTGTTAAGGATGCTTCCCCTGCCATCAAACAGTCCGTAATTGGGTTCTACATTGCCATCGCCAAACACGACCATGGTCGTATTGTCTGCACCAAAACGGATTATCGTTTCGACCCCGAGGCCGCCCCGCCACTGGCCTTCGCCTCCTGAATCGGTTACAAATTCATGTTTCAGGATCATGTGGGGTGTTTGCTTTTCGTACATTTCATAATCCTGGTCAAGCAATCCCCCGGATGCGTCAATCATACCAATATGGTCATAACCGTCAGTACCCTGCAGGGCTCCTGAACCTCCTTTCAATCCCATAAAACAGATATCCACGTATTTATTTCCTGTTTTGGGGTGAATGCCGGTTACCAAAGAGCAAAGAAGATGATTCCACCCGGCAGTGACCTTGTTGGGGATAGCAGGGCCAAGAGCCTTAAAAATAGAATCGGCAATTTGAGGGCACAGGTGGTTGCCAAAAGTGGTTGCTTTGGGGTATGCTGCATTCAAAATAGTCCCTTCGGGAACGATGTAGGTCAGGGGCCTGATCATGCCTTCGTTGTGCGGAATATTGGGATCAACCATTTGAAGCAGGGTAAGTGTTATTGCTGAGCAGGAGGAGGTATAAGTACCATTGACAAAACCATTGGTCTGAGGATCTGTATCTGAATAATCAAAGGTGATTTCT
>CAZVAY010000167.1:0-6298 GCA_964625265.1 uncultured Sphingobacteriales bacterium
GGCTTAATTTTTTTCCTCTCCGGTTTAAAAACACATAATCCTCGTAACCTTTTTTAATATCCATGTGGTTTCTTACGCCATTCAGGTAAAGGCTCAGGAATTTTTTCGTAACGCTGCCCAGCGGCACCAGTCGTTCCTTGTTGCCCTTACCAATTACACGGATATAATCGTGGGTAAAATACAATCCCGATTTTTTTAACTCAATTAATTCGCTGACGCGCAATCCGCAGCCATACAGGGTTTCAATGATAGCGCGGTTGCGCTGTCCCTCCGGTGAAGAATGGTCGATCAACTCCACCATTTTGTCAATTTCCAATATGCTGAGCACTTCGGGGAGTTTTCTACCAATTTTCGGCAAGTCGAGCAGGTCGGCAGGGTTATTTTCTATAATTTTTTCTGAAATCAGGTACGAGAAAAAACTACGTATTCCTGATATGATGCGCGATTGTGTACGAGCTCCCAGGCCAAGGTCGTTGATCCAGTGAACAAATCTCTTCAGAGGTTCGCGGGTCAGGTTTTCTATGGTAACTTCCGGGAATTCATTTTCGAGAAAATAATAAAGCTTACCGACATCATTGAGATAGGCCTCAATGGAATTGCCCGACAACCCCCTTTCGAGTTGCAGGTATATCCGGAAACCATTGATGTACGCTGAATCCATGACCTGATTTATTTTAACAAATATGGGGGATTTGGGCTGTAATGAACGGGATGTTTATTAACAGTTGAGGCAGGTGTTAAAGCCTGTTGAGGGAAAGCAGGGTGTGAAATGGTGAATAAGATTTTTGTTGAAAACTGTGAGGTATGAGGGGTGAGTATTGAAAAATTAGTTAAGAGTATAGAATTCAGGAGATAAGAATCAGGAAATCAAAGAGACAAGCCAACTCTGGGACTGAGAGATAAGGAAGGATGAATTTTGAATAATAATCGATGAAGTGAAAATGAAAAAGAACTTGAAACCCTGCCCCATCGGGGCGACATCAAAGTAAGAAGAAGGTTGATAAAGGGTTATAATCAACCTCCTTCAGGTACAGGTTAAACTATGGAAAGGTATCCGGTTAAAACTTACCCAGTTTGATGTTGAAATTGTAGGACATGCCATTCAGTTCGTCTGCCTGGGTATAGATCAGGTTAAAGTCTTCCACATAACGGTAGGTGACCCCGAAGCCAAATCGCATGTGTTTAAGCAGGTTGATCTCGAGCAATGCCTGGGGTTGGGCGATAAAAAACACATCGGTATCTTCGGGCAGGTAAGAGTCATAATTCCAGTTGTTGTCGTCCAGTACATTGTAAAAAGCACAACCGCCAATTCCAAGTAAAACAGGGAAGGTGAGGTGCACCGGCATTTTAGCCAGGGGGGTCAGTTCAATCAGCATACCGCCATAACCCATATGGAATTTCAGGCTTTGTGGGTCGTTGCCACTCCATCCTATATCTTTTTGTATGCCCGACACGAGGCCATAGCCACCCATGCCCATGCTAAACCAGTGGTCAATTGTCCAGGCACCACGGGCGCCCAGGAGCAGGCCGTTGCGACCAAGGATGTTTTCGGTGTAGTCCATATCGAATGAAACGTATCCGCCATGCGACAACCTGTGGTCACCAAAGATGGTATGAACCTGGTCGTCACGATAACGTTCGTGGCGTTCTTTCTTTTCTTTTGGAGGTTTTTCTTTTTTGGTTTCGGGGTTTTCCTGTGCCGTCAGGGTGAAGATGGCAAAAAACAGAATGAGAAGGAAACTTATTTTTTTCATCGTATAGGTTTTAGTCGTTTAAGGTATATTTTATTGTAAATCCAAAATCCAGCAGCTTAAGCCAGAAATTAAAAGGTGCAAAAATTTCAAATGAAGGATTAAAATCAACACCCACACTGACCGGTAAAATGGACAATCTGTATTCGGTGCCAAGGACAGCATCAAAACCGAGTGCAGGGAAAAACCTGGGGATGTTTACACCGGGAAATTCCCACGAGTTTTCATTTCGCTGATATCCTGTGTGAAGGCCAAAGCCATAGTAAAAAAACAGTTTGTCGCGATAGAGCATGGATGCAGGTTGTTCGAACTGGAAGAGCAGTTTGATGGCCCTGTTTTTCCGGTTTAGGCCAAACCGGCCTTCGAGCGACCGCTGTTCATCCAGGTAGTGCTTGTACTGGATGGCGTTGAACCCACCAAACCGGACACCTACTACATCGCCTGATTGTGCCCTGAGTGCAGGCATACCAGCAATAAGAATAAAAGTTAATAGGAGTAAGATTTTGCGATACATATCTGCTTATTTCCTGGTTGATTAAAAGAAGCCGAATTTAAGGCCCATGTTCATGCTGTAACCCGAAAGCTGTTTGTCGTTGACCAGATTAAGGTTCGATCCGGTAGCCAGCCTGTAGGATGCTCCGAGGTCAATACGGAAATGCTTTAAGATGTTGAATTCAATGTCAACTCCGGGCTCAACAATGAAGTAGGATGAATGTTCATAGGTTCGGTTAAAACCATGTACTACGCCATTGAGGTTGTTGTGGTCATAATCGTAGCGGTAATTCACTGCGGCCCCTCCGCCCCCGATCAGCACAGGTATTGAAAGATGAATCGCTTTGTAGCTCATCACTGTATATTCGAACAGCATTCCCCCATAGCCGGTGGCAATATTGAAGGTTTGTAAGGAGTCGTTGTTGGTATAGTCGGGGTAGGTTTTGTCAAAACGCGAATAGGTTGTAAGTCCGTAGCCGGCTCCCCCGATCATAAGCTTGTGGTCGATCATGATGCCGCCTTTGCCTCCAATCCAGACACCGAATACATCGTTAACGGGAGATACCTTTAGTACAGGCCCCATATAAAATCCGTATTTGATACTGTCTCCAAACAGGGTGTTGATCTCATCATCCTGTGCCGTAGCGTTTGTAGTCGCCATCCAAATTAATAAGCCAATTAAGATTATTTTTTTCATATTTACTTTTTTAGTCGATAATTTTCATCACATTGCCCGATCCGGAAATCTCTTTTTCCACTTCGGGGTTGCCATAATAAAACACGGAACCGCTTCCGCAGATCCGGGCGTATAATTTTCCCCTGACTGTAGTGTGCAGATTGCCTGATCCGAGGATGTTTGCTTCGCAGTAATCGTTGACCAGGCCTTTACCGGCAATTTTCCCTGAACCTGCAATTTTGTAGTCACTTTTTTCAGCATAACCGCTAAGCATGATATTACCGGAGCCCGCCACATCTACCTCCAGATCAGCACATTTTTGGTTTACCCGGATGTTGCCCGATCCGGCCAGGTTGAGGTTAACCCCGGAAGCATACAGTTCATCTATCTTTATGTTGCCCGAACCGAGTTGTATAATTTCCATCTGGTCTGTAAGTATATTTGAGGCATATACAGAACCTGAACCGGCCATTTTTATTTTATTGAAATCAGGTGCAGTAACAACTATTTCAAGGGATGGGGTTGATTTTAGAAAATGATTTTTGGTGTAAACGGTAAGTTGGTTGTCATAAACTGAAGTTACCACAGCGTCCAGTTGGTTTTCGGTACCTCTAACCTGCACCGACCAGATAGAATCCTGTATGAGCGTCATATGAAAATTACCGGCATTGACCACACCTGAAAAGGGTTCTATTTCCCTGACCTGGGTGATGTTGGTATCTGAAAACTTATCACAGCAGGGTTCATTGTTGGATGCAGCTATGATCAGCGCTACTACGATCAAACTTTGAAATAAACTCATGGTTTTTTCATTTTAAAAATTACTTGATTTTAATAATGTTCCCAGAACCGCTAATATTCTGGTACAGGTCGGGGCTGCCTTTGTAATACAGGGTCCCGCTTCCGGAAATGTTTACATCCAGTGTGTTGAGTACCCAAAGCCATACTTCTCCGCTCCCGGATATTTTCACTGTTGAAATATCCTGGATCATATCAAGGGCGTGCAGTTCTCCGGAACCTGAGATGCTGATATCGGACTGGATGTTGTCACCTTCGAGGAAGACTTTGCCTGAACCTGGTATGCTGGCTGTCAGATAATCGGAGAAGCTGTAACAATAGATCCTGCCTGAGCCGGAGAGTGAAAGTTCCGTCTCTTTGGTTTTGACTTGTGCTTTTACTTCCCCCGAACCGGGAAGGCTGATCTTAAAATGATCGGTTTCAAAAGTATCGGATACTTCAATGATGCCGGAACCACTCAGGCTGATCTTTTCCAGTTTGTCGGTTTTGATATAAATATTGATGGGCCTGGTGTTTTTCAACTGGTAATTGTCGCGGTTTTTACAAATAAGCCGTTTGTTTTTTACACCGGTGAGGATGTAGGATTGCAAAGAACTTTCTGCTTCAACTTCCACCGACTGAAAGCTGTCTTTTTCGATGTACACATCAAAGGCACCCCATAATTCCACTTCGGTGAAATCGGAAATCTCGCGGAGGTCAGTTGTAACAATACCGTCACCGTTCACATAATTGAACATATCGTACATACACGATGACAAAAACAGTGTGGCTGTGATCAGGATAAGCAGGGCCGGTAATTTCAGATTTTTCATTTTTTGTTTATTTGAATTCAATGTTAGAGACAAATAGTTTTTTTAATAGTTGCATTAGCGGAAAAACAATTTCAATTCGCCTTTGGTACAATCCACCCTGACTTCGGAAGCAGGTGATGGTTTTGAGCCGAAACTGCCTGAATACTCCATGACTTTTTTGTCTTTGTCAATCAGTACTTTTTTGAGTTCCGAACCTGCCGGAAAGCTGAAGTCCGTGTCAGCCTGCCGGGAAAAAAAGGAAAACGAATTGGCTGAGGGAAAGAACAAGGTTATATCGGTATAGGATGAAACGATGAATATTTTGCTGAATCCCGTACTGATCTTATCGAGGCTGACCGATCCGAGACGAGTCTGGATGTCCATGCTTTTAACCAATTCACTCAGGTTAAATTTTGTCATGGTGGCTTTACCCGAAACACTGGTAGCTTTATCTATTCGGATTTTGTCCCTGCTCGAGTTGAGAAATACTGTTTGAGCATGGTTAATCTCAATATCCGAGGATTTACTGTTCAGTTTGATTTCGTCAGCAGTTTCAAGCACCAGGTCTGCATATTCAAAGGACAGTGTAGCATTGTTGAGCCTGGAGATATATGCTTTACCAAATCGTTCCCTGACATAAGTATTGCCCATCATAAAACCGGCATGCAGGTCACCATGGGACAGGTTAATGGTTGGATTTTTATAATCCCCATTAAGCAGAATATCCCCAAAACTGTTGGTAATATTCAGTTTTGCTTCTATGGGTACACGGACAGTATAGTCAATGGTAGCTTCAGAGCCAATAGTGAAAACAGCGTTGGTCAGGTCGTTGATCTCGGAGATAATATCATTTTTTGATGATCCGATCTGGGTGGAAATCTTCAGGTAGCCATTGGCTGTGGCAAACCTGAATTTGATCAGTCCCATCATTTTTTCCAGCTTCTCATTATTTTTAGCCCTTGCTGAAACTCTGATGACAATACTGACCGAATCTTTGTCCCATGGGTTCACTTCCACTTTTCCGTATTTGTTGGAAATGTAAACAGTGGTATTGTTGCTAACTGCAAACTGTTTGGTCAGCTTCTTCTTCTTTTCGACATGCTGTGCCAGCAAAAGCGGGCTGACCATTAAAACGAGAATGGCAGTGAATAATATTTTCCTGTATTTAATCATGATTAAATATTTACTTCATATTCTGATTCATCTTCCTTTACCGATTTTAGCTGCTTAAGCACATCTTCAAGGATTTCAAGTTTCAACCGGTAATTCTGTATCATGGATTCCACGACTTCCTGTTTGTAGATATCTTCTCCTAATTCCTGCTTAAGTTCAAAATAGGCGGTATCCAGTTCAGCCATGTCATTCATCACATCCTGCCTGATATCTGCAAAGCCGACAGTATATTGATCCAATTCGCTTATCTTGTTATTGATCTGAGTGGTGTACCAGGCTTCCGCTTCAATCAATTCTTTTACGGCAGGGTCAATGGTGACTGATTGGGCAACCGGGGTTGTAGCGGGTGACGGGTTAACCCAGCGGTAAACGGTAATGGAAACAAAAGAAATGATCAGGGCTGCAGCTACCCGTAAAATCCAAGTCCGGGTTGCTGTCATTTCTTTGATTTTAACAGGCCTGGATTCATCCATTTTACTCACAATTTTCCCCCAACTATCCTCTGCCGGTGTCAGGCTGTCGAACTTTTCCTTGTTGTTGCGGATAAAATCTTCAAGTTGTTTATTCATGATTCCTGTTTTATCATGTGTACCATTGTATTCTTTGCCCTTTACCCA
>CAZVAY010000168.1:0-6258 GCA_964625265.1 uncultured Sphingobacteriales bacterium
TGGCCCGGTAAAGAGGTAAGAGTGGGCGGTTTTTTGGGAAACAATAGCATTTTTCAGTGTTGTTGTAATATGATCCTGCCCCACCACCATCTCAAATGTGGATGGGCGGTATTTGCGCGCTGAAACAATGAAATTTTCCTGCATGTAAAGCCTTTTAAGGTTGAAGACTGCATGGCAAATGTAGTAAACTCGCCTGAAATTTCGAGGCAATTTATCAGGATGTTGATAAATCGTATATACGATAAATGGGGCTAAATGAATAAAAAAAAAGGCCACAAAAAGCAGCCTTAATTATTTATTCTAAAGATTGTGTTACTTGAGTACAACCAGCCTGCTTGTCCTGCTTATTCCTTCACCTGTCAGCCTGATGATATAAATCCCGGTTTCCAGGTTGGATGTGGAGATGCGCAGGTTGTTTGTCCCGGTGTGGAGTTTGCCTGCCAGGTTCATTGTCGATATTACCTTCCCGTTCAGGTCATAAATCCTTGCTTGTAAATCTTCTTTTGAAGAAATATGTATACTCAGGTTAGTGAATGAACTTGCAGGGTTTGGATATACCGCAAAACTCACATAATCAGCTTTCTTTTCCGGTTGTTTTATACCCAGGTTAGTGACAAGTGATGTTGTTTTGTAAATCCCCTGGCCATGAGTACCTGCAAAGATAACGTATCCTGTCCACCAGGGCCTTGTGATTTGCCTGAGCATGTAAACAGGCCCCCGGTTAACACCGTTGTTTTCCTCACTCCAGGTGCTGCCACCGTTTGTTGTTGAAAAAATACCAAATTCCGTAGCAATGATAATATTGTTTTGATTGGTGTTCTTTGTATTGATAACAGCATCATAAACAGGCATCACAGGCAGGTTTCCCTGGATGGATGTAAAAGTTGGCGAGGCTGTCAGAGCATTTTTACAAATATAAATGTGGTCAGCATTGCTGGAATAATTACCCAGTGCAGCAACAACTGTATTTTTACTGGTAGGTGAAATACCGATTCCGGTTACAGACCGGCCTGAGAAACTTCCAATTAGGTCGGTTTGAATACCATGAGCAACAGGATCAAAATTACCGGATGCATCCCATTTGTAGGTCACATTCCTGATACCGGAAATTCGATAAATACGGCCTGTTCCACCAGTGGTTCCACCAACGAAAACTGTATTTCCGTCAGGTGTATATTCTATACATTGTGGCCTGAAACCACTCATGCCATCCGAAAGTTTGTACCACTTAATGGTGTCAGCAGTAAAATTTAATGGGTCTTCCGACATCCACAAACCTGTTCGGTCAGGGTCTCCGTCATAAAATGCGACAAAGAAGCGACCCAGAGTAACGGTGGTATCAAACGGTTTTCCGGTTGTATCATACATGGTTGTATCAAAACGGTCTTCCCACAATCTGAATGGTGTGTTGAAGTTATAGGAGGTTTCAGCAATATTCAGGTCATCGGCAAAGGAACTCATGTCTTTGCCTTTGTTTTTTGTCCGGCCAATATTTCCATATTGAGATTCAACAAAATAGATATTGTTATCATATTTACTGATCTCGCAATAAAAACCATCACCGCCCCAGATGTCCAGGGCAGAATTACCGGTGAGCCCATCAGTTTCCATCATCATGGAGCCGTTGTCCTGGGTACCACCGACCAGGTCTCCTTCAAGACTGGCAGCAATGCCATAAAACTGTGTTGTAGTAAAGTTTACATTCAGGCTGCGATAGGTAGGGTATTTTTTATCAAAGTTGGTAGAAACATGAATTCCACCATCTGTACCGATGAACATTCTTTGTGGGTTTGTCCTTGTTTCAAATACAATGATATGTTTGTCGGCATGGATATAGAAGGGATTGAAAAACTGATTATCCGCATCAGTGAATTCCGAAGTGCTGGCTGCTTTGTACCAAAAACCATCATTCCAGCAATAAAGGTCAACACCACCAACAAAAATCCTGTTTTCGTTGTTGGGGTCAACAGCAATACAATTATCATACTGGCCCTGATAATGGCCAAACCTGCCAAATACTTCAGCTTCTGAGTTTCCTTTTACAATCTTGGTCCAGGTGTCACCATTGTCTTTGGATTGGTAAATACCCTCAGTACTGTAAGCCTGGTATCCGCCACCTCCATTTGATGCACCTGCTGCGTAAATATAATTCGGGTTTGAAGGAGCTATAGCCAGTGTAATTCTGCTTTGATTGTCACTTACGTCATTAGCACCAATCCGGACAAAATCCCCATTGTTTTTGGAACGGAATATCTGGCATTTAAAACTTTTATAGGCAGCAGCAAACAGGGTAGCCCCATCCGGGGAGACTTTCAGATCAATAATAACTGAAGAAACATAGGCTCCCGGTAGACTTTGCCTTGTCCAGTTTTGTCCGGCATCGGTCGATTTCATCAGGCCATTATAAGTTCCTGCATAAACCACACTTGCGTTGTTGGGATCGATTACAATTGATTGTACATTTTCCCATCTTGTGTTACCACTTGATGCAGGATCTGTTGAGCTCAGAAAAGTCCAGGATTCGCCCAGGTCATTTGATTTATATACTCCGCCACCGATAGCTCCGGAAGTCAGGTTACCGTTTGGGCCACTCATGGCTGTAAAAAACAATTCCCCGGTTCCAACGTAAATAGTACCGTCAGAGGCCTGTGCGAAACAGGAGATACTCAATCCACCCAGTTCAGCATCATATTCTTTCCTGGTCCAGTGCTGGCCACCATCAATTGATTTAAAGATACCCCCTGAAACTCCACCGGCAAGCATAACCTCAGGATTGTCTTTATCAATCAAAATAGCCCGGGAACGCCCACCAATGTTGTCAGGTCCTGCAAATTCCCAATTGAGGTTTAATGCCCTTTGATGAGGCATATTATCCAATTGTGATATGGCCTGACGAACAAGCTGCCGGTCTATTTTGCCTGTAATCAGGTCTCCTTTTATAAAATTGGTATAATTGATAGCATCAGTTATGCTCTGGCTTTTAGGAGATACCGGTGCTTTGATCTCATCAGAATGTGAATCGATCGCTAAAAACAGCCCCCCGGTGATGAGCGCTAAAAAGAAAATAGCAAGTATTAGTGCGCGAGTTTTCATAAGCATGTATTATTCCTGTTAATTTAGTGGTTACAAAACTATAAATATTTACAAAATCCTGATACTTTTTTTCCGCAATTGTCAAGGATTTCAGGCTTATTGCGATTCAGTACTCATTGCGTCAACGAATTTCAACTACCATCTTCGTCCAAAACTGAAATTAATATACAAGTTTGTAAAAACACTTTTATTATCTATATAGGCAAACAGGGGCAAGGGTTCGGGGTACAGGTCGAACATAATCCCTGCTTCCAATTGCTTAAAATCGTCCTCAAAATCACTCCATTCAAAAGTAGACCCTATTTTACAAAAAACTCCGACAAAAGCTGATAAGTCATTCAGGCCGTAATAAGCAGGGGCACCGCCAAAAATATTTCCCTGGTTGTTGTGGTAGGGATTGTCAGGATCGAATTTTTCAATTTTCTTGTAATTCTGATTGGTTGCCGGCTCCCTGTATATAAACGTCAGGTATTGGGGCTTCAACAGGACAACGTCAGGGCCAAGGGCGAATTTCAGGCCGATCCTGATATTCCTGGGATTTTCCTTATCAGCAAGGATGAAACTGTTGCCCAACCCCGGTTGCAAGACAATGGCCGTATTGAGTTTGCCATATATATAGGATTTTGCGTTTGTCAGTGACGGGTCAATAACATGAGTCTCTTTTGGATGCTTGAGTAGCACAGCAGAAAAATTGACCAGGTAATTTTTATTAACCTTTTTATTCATCAAATAGTTAAAGTCGAGCCCCCAGCCCCCTGAATGCAGAATGGCTCCATAAGTAATGGTATGGTCATACTTGACCGTTGCGTAAATATTGATCTCGTTCTGGGCTGAAGCTATTACCAGGAGGGAAGATAGGACAACTATTGAGAGTAGAGATTTCATTTTGTTTGTTGGCAGAATACCGGTCTTGAATAGCTTTAAAAGTCAATGACTTCGATACCCGGGTCATTGCTGCAAAATCCGGGGCAAATATCTTTGTGGCATGAGCTAAGAACAAATAATGTTGCGGAAAGGGCGAGGATTAACAGCCATTTATAAATTTTCAAATTTTTCATCTGGGTTAATAAAGAAATCATGATTAACAATCTTAGCTGGTTATGCAAATATAATACTACCAACGAAAAAATCACCTTATTTATTAACATCTTTGATGATTCTTGTACTTTTGCACCCCATGCCATCCAACATAAACATATTGAACAAGAAGGCACGGCACGAGTACATCCTCCTGGATAATTTCATTGCCGGTGTCATGCTCACAGGAACCGAAATAAAGTCGGTAAGGAACGGAAAGGTAAGCCTGCGTGAAGCATATTGTACTTTTAAGAAGAATGAATTATATATCATTAACATGAATATTGCCGAATACAGTCATGGCAATATATTTAACCATGAACCTAAACGCGACAGGAAACTATTGCTAAGCAAAAGGGAGTTGAAGAAACTCAGGGTAAAGACCAATGAAAAAGGATTTACCATTGTACCTGTTCGCATGTTTATCAATGAACGGGGATTGGCCAAAATTGAAATTGCCCTGGCCCAGGGGAAAAAATTATATGATAAAAGGGAATCTCTGAAAGAGAAGGATCACAGGAATGAAATCAGTAATAGATAAACCGGATTATTTTACAAATGATAATTAAGAGTCACTTGATTTTTCTTGATATCGTGAGAAGCATCATATAAATTTGTTCATTAGGTTATAACGTCCAAATATTCTGATCTTTGTAGATTGTTATTTAAGCGTGTAACATTTAGGAACTTTAAACCGTCACATGGCCGTAGCCCGAGAAAAATGACTGTAGACGAGTACAATAAAAGTGTTGACCTGTATGCCGATGGTATTTTTCGGTTCATTGTGAAAAATATCAAAGACGAGGAGAAAGCCAAGGATGTGGTTCAGGATACTTATGAAAAACTCTGGATGAAAATTAAAGATGTGTCTGGCGAAAAAGTTAAATCCTATTTGTTTACTTCTGCCTATCATGGAATGATTGATATGATAAGGCGGGATAAGAAGCAAACCCGTTTTGAAGATATCAATTTTAACCAGCACTATACCACCGAAACTTACAGCGATGCGAAGGAAATTGTTGACCGTGCTGCAGAAAAACTCCCTGAAATCCAAAGGTCGGTGTTGATGTTAAGGGATTATGAAGGCTATTCATACAAGGAAATAGCAGACATAACAGGATTGAACGAAAGCCAGGTGAAAGTTTATATTTACCGGGCAAGGGTCTATTTAAAGGAACAATTAAAAAGTGTGGACTTATTGATATGAAACCGGAAATAAACAGGACAAATTACGAAGCTTACCTGCTGGATTACCTGGAGGGTTCCCTGGATGACCAAACCCATAAGGCAGTTGAAGATTTCCTGGCTAAACATCCGGATATTGCAGCAGAAATTACAGGTATTGATCAGGCCATACTTCCTGCGGATAATAAAGCGGCCATAGATAAGAATCAATTGTTCAGGGATGTTAGTGATTTGCTTCCTGAAGGATTTGAGAATATGGATGAATTCCTGGTCGCTGCGATTGAAGATGACCTGACTACTGAGCAGACAGAACAGCTTTCCTTTATTATTGACTCTGATGAAGCAACGGCAAATGAATATAAGTATCTGCAATATACCCGTATCGAAGCAGATAAGAGTATTGTTTATGCAGATAAAAATAAATTGAAGAAAAAGGCCGGTCTAATCATTGAATTACCTCAATTTGTCAGATATGGTTTGGCAACAGCCGCAGCAATATTGGTTTTCCTGACTTTTGTTCTCAAATTTATTGATTTCAGCACCGGTACTACACATTTGTCAGCTTTGAATAATTCTGAGGAGCAGTCAGGAATAAATGAGACTGGCGTAAGGAATCAGAAAGTATTAAAATCGAATATGGCCGGACTTGCGGCTCCTATTGCATTTAAGGAAATTAAGAATGCTTTCAAACCCAAAAAGGAAACTGCATTATTAATTAAGGAGGATAAACTTGCTGAGATATCCCGTTCAATGATCCTTCAGATAGATTCCACCAAAAAAAATAACAACCTGAACGTAATTGTCGAAAATAAAAATAGTCAACCTGCTGCTGTTGCTTTACAGCAGGGGGGGCTTTGGATTGAATATGAGCAAAACACCAAAACATACACATCAGATAATGTG
>CAZVAY010000169.1:0-6249 GCA_964625265.1 uncultured Sphingobacteriales bacterium
TCCTTATACCCTTTCAAATATACTAACCCGGAAACCCAAAATCCCGGAATAACAAGTTGGGATCATCTGTGCCACCTTGTTGATTTGTAAAATTTAAGTACTGGTGAAAGAAAAAATTAAGGATTATCTTTGTACTTTGATGACAGCTATAACAAGATAATATGATCTTATTTTTCAGGGGGCAGGGAAGTATTTATTACGCCATTGAATCAAAGGAAAACGCACTCACAAAAGAGATTATTCCACGTTTGGAATGGCTGTTAAGCAATGCAAAACTGGTTGAATCCTCCTTGTTGGAAGGTTATTATATTGGGCCCCGGGTGGAAATGATCACGCCATGGAGTACCAATGCAGTAGAAATTACCCGGAATATGGGCATTCAGGGTATCAGCAGGATGGAGATGCTGAAGAAAGCGGATCATGAAGGAAAGGATGATTTTGACCGTATGCTGGAACACAGGTATTATAATCCCGGACAACAGATTTTTGCCATTGACAAAACCCCTGAACCCGTAACTTTTGTTTTTGATATCAGTGCCTACAACGAGGAAGAAGGGTTGGCTCTTTCGAAAGAGGAAATCAACTACCTGGAAGATGTCTGCCTGAAAATCGGAAGAAAATTAACCGATACGGAAGTTTATGGTTTTGCCCAAATCAATTCAGAACACTGCAGGCATAAAATATTCAACGGGGATTTTATCATTGACGGGGAGAAAATGCCGGAATCATTATTTGGTTTGATCAAAAAGACAACACGGCAAAACCCCAATCTGGTTGTTTCAGCCTATAATGACAATGTAGCTTTTATTGATGGGGGCAAAGCGGGCATTTTTGCTCCCCTTACACAGCATCAGCCTGATTATTTTGATAATTATACAACAGATACAGTTATTTCAATCAAGGCCGAAACCCATAATTTCCCAACTACTGTTGAGCCTTTTAATGGCGCTGCCACCGGTTCGGGTGGCGAAATCAGGGACAGGATGGCCGGGGGCAAAGGAAGTTTTCCCATTGCAGGGTCGGCAGTTTATTTTACATCTTATCCGAGACTGGATAAATCACATGGCTGGGAAACGAAATTTCCCGAAAGGCCCTGGCTTTACCAGAGTCCGGCTGAAATCCTGATCAAAGCATCAAACGGAGCTTCTGATTTTGGTAATAAGTTTGGCCAGCCCCTGATCAATGGCAGCCTGTTGACTTTCGAATTTTTTGAAGGAGAAAAGCAATACGGATTTGACAAGGTAGTCATGCTGGCTGGTGGAGTTGGTTTTGCAAAAAAAGCGGACAGTCAGAAAGGGCATCCCCAACAAGATGACAGGATCGTTATAACGGGGGGCGACAATTACCGGATTGGCATGGGGGGCGGTGCGGTATCGTCCGTAGCCACAGGCGAATTCGATAACAGCATTGAACTCAATGCAGTTCAACGCTCAAATCCTGAAATGCAAAAACGTGTTGCCAATATTTTGAGGGCTTTGGCAGAAATGAAGGATAATCCCATTGTATCCATCCACGACCATGGGGCAGGCGGTCATCTTAACTGTATTTCCGAGTTGGTTGAGGAATGCGGAGGTGAAATAGATATGGCTAAATTGCCGGTAGGCGACCCCACCCTGTCTTCCCGTGAAATTCTCGGCAATGAGAGCCAGGAAAGGATGGGGCTTGTGTTAAAAGAAGAACATTATGCCTTGCTCGAAAAAATTGCAGAACGTGAAAGAGCACCTCTCTATAATGCTGGCCGTTGTTCAGGTGACCAACATCTGACATTTACTGATAAAGACGGCAAAAGGCCTGTTAACCTCGACATGGCATACTTGTTTGGCAATCCTCCCCGGACAACACTTGAAGATAAAAGCCTGCGAAGCAATTTCGGGGAATTAAGTTACGATAGCAGGAAACTTTCCGAATACATCGAAGAGCTTTTGCAACTGGAAGCTGTCGCATGCAAAGACTGGTTGACCAATAAAGTGGATAGGTCTGTTACAGGTAAAATTGCCACACAGCAGTGCACAGGGGAAATACAGCTTCCCCTGAACAACCTGGGTGTCGTTTCCATTGATCATGACGGCACTTCCGGTATTGCAACCGCTTTAGGCCATGCCCCTGCTGCAGCACTGATTGACCCGGGAAAAGGTTCCAGGCTGGCCGTTACCGAGGCGCTGACCAACCTGGTGTGGGCATCGCTGAGCCACGGGCTCAAGGGTGTTTCACTGAGTGCCAACTGGATGTGGCCTGCAAAATATTCCGGTGAAAATGCAAGGCTTTATCAGGCTGTTAAAGCTATCTCTGATTTTTGCCTCGAGTTGGGTATCAATATTCCCACCGGAAAAGACTCCCTTTCAATGGTACAGAAGTACCCGGATGGTAAAACGGTGATGTCTCCGGGTACCGTCATTGTTTCGGCTGTTTCTCCGGTAGATGACATTCGTAGAACAGTGACACCGGTATTGAAACCGGTTACCGGATCAGGTTTAATATTTATTGACTTTTCCAGCGGGGAAGGAGGCCTGGGTGGAAGTAGTTTTGCACAGGTACTCGGCCAGATAGGAAATGATGCCCCTGATAGTGCTGATGCCGGAAAGGTGAAAAGAGCATTTGGCGTAATTCAAAAACTGATTGGCAAGGAGAAAATTCTTGCCGGGCATGATGTAGGTTCGGGCGGGCTGATTACAACCCTGCTGGAAATGTGTTTTCCCCAGTCATCGCATGCCATGGAAATTGACCTGAAAGAAAAAGACAGCAAACAGCTTTTCAATTTTCTCTTTACGGAAGCTCCTGCCGTTATAATTCAGGTAGAAAACAGAGATGATATTTCAGCTATTCTTGATGAAGAAAATATTTCATATAAATATTTAGGCACCGTTATTCCCGGTGAAAAATTCCGGATGAAAGCCCAAATCGAAGATTTTGAATACAGCATTCCTGAATTGAGGGATAGCTGGTTCAGAACGTCTGCCTTGCTGGATGCCCGGCAAACCCGGAACAATGCTGCAGAAAGAAGGTTTGAAAATTACAAATCGCAAAAACTTGATTTTATTTTTCCTGAGGGTTTCGATGGATCTTTTAAAAGCTGTCATGCAGACAAGGAAAGAAAAAATAAAAGCGGCATCAGGGCAGCTATCATCCGTGAAAAGGGAGTTAATGGCGACAGGGAAATGGCCCATGTCATGTACAGGGCAGGTTTTGATGTAAAGGATGTTCACATGACCGACCTGATCTCAGGCCGCGAAGACCTTAGCGACATTAATTTTATCGTTTTTGTCGGTGGGTTCTCCAATTCGGATGTACTTGGTTCTGCCAAAGGCTGGGCCGGTGCATTTATGTATAATGACAAGGCGAAGGCAGCCCTGGATAATTTTTATGCACGCAATGATACCTTAAGCCTGGGCGTTTGCAACGGCTGCCAGCTTATGATGGAGCTTGGCCTTATATACCCGGAAATAAAAAATAAACCAGGCATGCACCTGAATGAGTCAGGCAAATTTGAATCAGCATTTTTATCCGTTGATATACTGGAAAATAATTCAGTGATGCTAAATACCCTGTCAGGCAGCCGGCTGGGTATTTGGGTAGCGCATGGCGAAGGCCGTTTTCAACTGGATAATGAAGAAAGCAGCTATCAAATTCCCATGAAATTTACTTATAGCGATTATCCTGGTAATCCCAATGGGTCTGATTATGGAACAGCAGCCCTTTGCTCCTCAAACGGACGCCATCTGGCTATGATGCCCCACCTTGAACGCTCCTATTTCCCATGGCAATGGGCGTATTATCCGGCAAACCGGCCAAACGATGAAATAGCACCTTGGTTTGAGGCCTTTGTCAATGCCAGAATATGGATTGAAAAAAGATAATATTATGGGTTTACAAGATCATATTGAGAAGTTTATTGTTGTTGGCGATAAAGTCCTTATTAAGCCAAAAAAGCATGAACGAACAACCAAATCAGGGCTTTATCTGCCACCAGGTGTGAAGGAAAAAGAGATTATCCAGAGTGGATATATCGTAAAGGTTGGGCCCGGTTATCCCATACCTGTTCCACGTGAACCGGATGAAGACTGGAAGCCCCGCAGCCAGGAACCGGAATATATTCCCCTGCAACCCAAAGCGGGCGACCTTGCCATTTATCTGCAAAACAGTTCGTATGAACTGGAATACGAAGGTGAAAAATATATCATTGTCCCTCAGCACGCTATTTTACTTCTGATCAGGGAAGAAGATGAACTTTAGAAGCCGGGATAATGATGAGACGTTAAAGAGGCTGCCTTTCAGATGGTTTCAGGCTCTGAAGGGGCTGGATTAATAGATTCTTGACAATGATATATATTTGTATGTAAACGGTTTTCCTTTTTTAAAGCATATTTTGCATTATGTGTAAACGACAGGACTTTGAAATAAAAAAAATTTAGGTTTACAATGCTTTGGACGGAACCAATTTTTCCAATTAAATGATGAGAAAAAATGAGTTTTGAGAGACTGTTAAATTATAATCCAATTGTTTTGGCATTAGTGGCAACCCTGTTTACCTGGTTTGTTACCGCGCTGGGAGCCTCGATGGTTTTCTTTTTTAAATCAATCAATAAGAAGATATTAAACTCCATGCTGGGTTTTGCTGCCGGGGTCATGATTGCTGCATGTTTCTGGTCATTGCTTAAGCCGGCCATTGACATGGCTGAAGAAAGTAGTTCTGCCCCATGGGTTCCTGCAGTTGTTGGATTTTTATCGGGTGGTTTATTTTTATTTTTAGTCGATAAACTTCTTCCTCACCTTCACATGGGATTATCAATCGATAAAGCAGAAGGTATTAAAACAAGCTGGCAAAGAAGTGTGTTACTTGTACTGGCCATTACGCTCCACAATATCCCGGAAGGTTTGGCAGTAGGAGTAGCCTTTGGGGCATTGGCAAATAATCCGGATACCGGCATTCTCACAGGAGCTATTGCGCTTGCAATTGGTATTGGATTACAAAATTTTCCTGAAGGTGCTGCTGTTTCAATTCCTCTTCGTAGAGAGGGTTTTTCCAGGATAAAAGCATTTAATTATGGACAATTATCAGGCATAGTCGAACCTATTGCCGGAGTAATTGGTGCATATCTGGTTTTAACGATAACGCCATTGCTTCCCTATGCGCTTTCCTTTGCAGCCGGAGCCATGATCTTTGTGGTAGTTGAGGAATTAATTCCCGAATCACAAATGGGTAACGAAACAGATTTATCAACCATTGGAGCCATGTTCGGTTTTGCCATCATGATGATTTTGGATGTAGCATTGGGTTAGGGTATTTCGGGATAAAACAAAAAAACGATTCTCTCAACAATAAGGATTTCATTTGATTCGGATTGTCCGAAATGACTCTGCATTTGTTTCCTTGCGGGTAAGCTGAAAAATAATCCCAAATATCAGATTATTCATGCAGAAAAGTCTGTTTATCGGGTTGAATAACCCCTCTTACAAAAAAAGCAGGAACCATGTCCTGCTTTAGAAAAAATCTTTGGTTTGGGATTATCCACCAAAATCGTCAAATGCGATCATTTCGGGTGGAACTCCAAAATCATCCAGCATTTTAAGTACTGCCTGGTTCATCATGGGAGGCCCGCAGAAATAGTATTCGATTTCCTCGGGGTCCGGATGATCCTTCAGGTAATTATCAATAATTACCTGGTGAATAAAACCTGTATATCCTGTCCAGTTATCTTCGGGTTGGGGTTCGGATAGCGCAATGTTAAAGGTGAAATTCGGAAATTCTTTTTCAAGCGCCCTGAATTCGTCCACATAAAATAGTTCTCTGGTAGAACGCCCTCCATACCAATAGGTGATTTTCCTGTCTTTTGTTTTGAGCGTTTGCAGCAAGTGGAATATATGCGACCGGAGCGGAGCCATGCCTGCACCACCGCCAATATACATCATTTCGCGTTTGGTGTTTTTGATATGGAATTCCCCGTAAGGCCCTGAAATAGTTACTTTGTCGCCTGGTTTACGGGAGAAAATATAGGAGGAGCAAATTCCGGGGTTAACATTCATAAAGGCGCCTTTCTTGGGATCCCAGGGTGGAGTGGCTATCCTGATATTCAGCTTAATGATATTACCTTCGGCAGGGTGGTTGGCCATGGAGTAAGCCCTGAAAATTGGTTCGGGATTTTTCATTTTTAACGGCCATAGGTTGAATTTATCCCAATCGGGTTTGTATTCATCTTCCACATCAATATCCTTGTAATCCACTTCGCATTTGGGTACATCAATCTGGATATA
>CAZVAY010000170.1:0-6178 GCA_964625265.1 uncultured Sphingobacteriales bacterium
TTCGGAGGAAATAGAACATCAGAGTCCTCTGCGAGAGACTCTGCTGAGACGTAAAATCTCCCCCTCTCTCTTTCACCCCCTCTCTCTTTCGCCCTATCGCTTAGTTCGTTACTTCCGCCCCATCGCTTAGTTCGTTACTTTCGCCCCATCGCTTTTTCACCCTTTCGTCCCTCCGTCTCCCTATTTCCGGAGCCTCTACCTGTTCACCCTGGGTTTATAAAATCTCATCGGGTAATCCACTTCCATGGTACCATCCACAATAGAGTTGAGCTGGTTTCTGATCCTTTTTCGTCTCAGTGAGGATATTTTGTCAATAAACAGTATGCCTTCCAGGTGGTCGTATTCGTGTAATATCACACGGGCATTTATATCATCATATTTTTCCTCATGCTCAACAAAATTTTCATCCAGGTAATTGATCAGGACATTTTCGTCCCGGCTTACTTCCTCCCGGATATTGGGCAGGCTCAGGCAACCTTCCTCATATTTCCATGGTTCGCCCGATGTTTCAACAATAACCGGGTTGATGAACACTTTTTTTATCCCGTTTTTAATATCCTTGATTTGCGAGGTATCAACAATAAACATATTGATGTTGAGGCCTACCTGTGGTGCAGCCAGGCCAACACCACTAGAGGCATACATGGTTTCGAACATATTTTCGATGAGTTCCTTCAGGCCCGGATAGTCTTCGTCAATGTCCGAGCTGGTCTTTCTTAATAAGGGGTCTCCGTATCCTATTACTCTCAATTTCATTTTATTCATTTTTCCAGGTGCGACTGCAGGATCAGGGTTGCACTCATTTTATCTATCGTTTTTTTGTCCCTGCGCTGTTTCTTTTTCATTCCGCTTGCTACCATGGCTTCAACAGCCATTTTTGAAGTAAACCTTTCATCCTCGGTTTCGGTTTCGATTCCGGAAAATTTCTTTTTTAATTTTTTTATCAATTTTTCAACCGGCAGGGTAGCATGTGTCGGGCTGCCATCCAGCGAAAGTGGATAACCGACAACAATCCGATCAACCTTTTCTTCCCGGAAGTAACGCTCCAAAAAAGGGAATAATTCCGCGGTGTCAACAGTGGTCAACCCCGAGGCAATCATTTTCAACGGATCGGTTACTGCAATACCGCATCGTTTTGCCCCGTAATCTATGGCTATGATCCTGCCCAATTTTGATAAAAACTTTAATACCGCTATTTTAGCGGACTTTTAAAAAAGTCGCAATTTACTGTACTTTGCACTTTAATCTGACTATTAACCTAAAGTTTAACCAAATGAAAAATTTATCTCTTTTATTTCTTTCATCCCTTATCCTGTTTTCGTGTACCAACAAGCCAAACCGTACTCAAAACACCGACAACACCGGCCAGGATACAACGATAACCGTTTCAACACTGGAATATCCTCAGGAGGTACATTTAAAAAATATGAAACAACTGACCTTCGGTGGTGATAACGCTGAGGCATACTGGAGCTTTAACGACAAAATGCTCGTTTTTCAGGCTACCAACAAGGCATGGGGTGTGGAGTGTGACCAGATCTATTATGCCGACATTGAAAACACAGATATGAAAAACAACATTCCACCCATGTTGAGCACAGGCAAAGGGAGGACTACCTGTTCCTATTTTCTTCCCGGTGACACCACCATTGTCTATGCATCTACCCACGAAGCCGGTGAGTCCTGCCCTCCGGTTCCTGAACGCAATGACGGAAAATATGTCTGGCCCATTTACGAAAGCTTTGATATCTATGTAGCCGACATGAACGGAAATATCCTGGACAAACTGACAGACACCCCGGGCTATGATGCCGAAGCGACTGTATCTCCAAAAGGGGATAAAATTGTATTTACCTCTATGCGCAGTGGCGACCTTGAGCTTTATACCATGAACCTGGACGGTTCGGATGTTCATCAGGTAACCAACGAATTGGGATACGATGGAGGCGCATTCTTTTCACCGGATGGAACCAAACTGGTTTTCCGTGCCTCGAGGCCAAAAACTGATGATGACGTTAAATTGTATAAAGACCTGCTGGCACAAGGGCTGGTCCAGCCTACCAAAATGGATATTTTTGTCTGCAATGTGGATGGCAGTGACCTCAGACAGGTAACACACCTAGGTGCAGCAAGCTGGTGCCCCTTTTACCATCCTTCAGGCAACAAGATCATTTTCTCATCCAACCACCATTCCGAGAAAGGGTTTAAATTCAACCTGTTTATGATCAATGAAGATGGTACCGGCCTGGAACAAATCACTTTTGATGAGGTGTTTGATGCCTTTCCCATGTTCTCCAACAACGGCAAATACCTGTCGTATTCATCAAACAGGAACAATGGCGGGACCTGGGAAACCAATCTTTTCGTAGCCGAATGGGTTGAATAAAATCCCATCGAAACGGACATGTTAACCCTTGGGCAATTCGAAATTGAGAATTATAAAAACCTCGAAAAGGTTGAGTTGACTTTCGATAAGCAATTTAGCTGTTTTGTCGGGAAAAACGGTGCAGGAAAAACAAACCTCCTTGATGCCATTTATTACCTTTCGTTCAGCAAAAGTCATTTTCAGAACAACGACCCCTTAAACATCCTGAGCGGAAAAGATTATTTTACCCTGAAGGGAAAATTTCTGTTGCAGCAGAAAGAGGAAGAAATATTCTGTGGTTTTGCCAAAGGCAGGAAAAAAAAGCTTTCAAGAAACGGGGACGATTATGAAACCCTGTCAGCTCATATCGGCCTGCTACCCCTGGTGATCATCACCCCTGACGACAACAGCCTGATTACAGGCGGCAGCGAAGAACGCAGAAAGTTCATCGATATGCTCATTTCCCAACTCGACCAGGAATACCTGGCCTCGCTCATGCGTTACAACAAAGCCCTGAAACAGCGGAATGCCCTGCTCAAATCTATGATGGAGAGCGGGAAAAAAAACCCTGCCCTGGTTGAGGTCTATGACCATGAACTGGCAACAAACGGAACATATATTTACAATTCAAGGTCAAAGTTCCAGGAACCTTTTAGCGAACTTTTCCTTGATTATTACCGGTCGATAGCCAACTCAGGGGAAGATATCGGTATTAAATACCAATCAGACCTGGCGAATACAGATTTCAAACAATTGCTCAAAGTCAATTTTGACCGGGATTTTTTACTACAGCGCACAGATGCCGGCATCCACAAAGATGACCTGGTGCTGGAAATCCATGGTTATCCGGCCAAAAAATTTGCCTCCCAGGGACAGCAGAAAACTTTGTTGCTGGCCTTAAAACTGGCACAGTACGAACTGATCAAAAAGCACAAAGGCTTTGCCCCTCTCCTGCTGCTTGATGATATTTTTGACCGTCTTGACAACCACAGGACAAAGCAACTGATCGCCTTACTGATCGATAATGGTTTTGGGCACACCTTTATCACAGATACCCACGAAGAACGGGTACGCCAATTGTTTGCTGGCCGTGCTGGCGATGCAGAGTATTTTTCCGTTACCGAAGGGCGTGTAAAAAATATCTGATATGATGGTTAATATTCAGGATATTATTGTACACTTCGATATTTTCAGGGAGCATTTTGTTTGCGACCTTGAAAAGTGTAAGGGTATTTGTTGCGTGGAGGGTGATTACGGTGCCCCATTGGAAAATAAAGAAATAAGGCAGATCAAAAAAAACCTGAACCATATTCAAAAATACATGACCCCGGCTGCTGTGAAACTTTTAAAAGAACAGGGATTTTATGAAACTGATCCTGAAAATGACCTGGTTACGACCTGCATCAATGGCCGCGATTGTGTCTTTACTTATTCGGATAAACAAGGGGTTTATAAATGTGCTATCGAAAGCGCCTGGCAAGATAAAAAATCCAGTTTCAGGAAACCGGTGTCCTGTCATCTCTATCCTATCCGTGTCAGGCAAATGCGGATTTTGACCGGAGTTGTTTACAGCCGGTGGGAAATTTGTTCCCCGGCCTGCAAACTGGGTGAATCCCTAAAAGTTCCCCTCTACACCTTTCTCAAAGACCCGCTGATCCGTAAATTCGGTAAAAAATGGTACAATGAACTCGCCCGTGTGGCAGATGAACTCCCGGAAGATGAAGGTAGATATGAGTAGTTAGTACTTAGATTTTAGACGCTTGAACGTTTACCTTATGAATCCTAATCTTCAGGGGAGCAGGAGGGGTTAATATTGATTTTCTCCTTCCATTCAAAGTCAAAGGATCTCCAGCCCAGTTTATCGAGAAATATCTTTTTCTTATCAATTGAAAACGGATAAATGTCAGAGACTTTCCCGTTTTGAGTACATATTAATGTGACAGTAAATACTTTCAAAGCCAGTCGTTCAATTTCCTCATCTTCATCGCGCCAGCATGATAAATGTTTTACCGGATAATAATTGGAAACCGGGTATAGCGAAGATACAATTACCTGTGTTTTTGAGGGTGTTCCAAGTTTATCAAGTTTGTTGATGAACATTTCACTGCAACTCACACAACCTCTTCGCAAAGGAATTATCAGATAGTTGTATTCACCCCGGGGTATTTCATGATTGAACCTGTTATGGAGATATTCACTCAATAATTGGGTTTGATCAACTCCTGATGAACAAGAGCATAAAACAACTAAAAGGAAAAACAAGGTTTTCATATTATTTTTTAACCTGAAATAATTGGAAACTATATTCATTTGGATTAAAATCTTTATTGCTTTTGTTGAATGTGGATATCAGCAAGCCCTCTTTCACTACCAATATTGTATTAAAATTGTACTTCCCTTTCTCCATCTTTATTTCGTCAAGGTAATTAAAATCACTGTCTAAAATAATTATTGACCAGTTTTTATCAAGAACATCATTCACAGTTCCGTTGCTGTTTTCATATTCCTGCCGATGGGCAACGACCCGGTATATTAACTTTCGGTACTTATCGTACAACACCGATGCATAATAGGGTTGTTCAACCCGGTATTTTGTTCTTAACTCCGGAGAATTTCTGGTGTCTTCTGTGGTAGGATCAGTGTGATCAATGTACTTGCTTTTAACCGGTATTTTCATTTTAAGTATAGTATCCTGATAAAGATATAATTCGTCAACAATTGGAAATGAAACAAGATGGTCAGTTTCATCAATGAATGATACCGATGAATAACTCATTTCATTGAAAAATCCATTATTGTAGTATTTCTCAGGCCAATTGCAATAATTTGTAAATGTCAGCAAAGTATCATTCAGGTCAACCTTAAGTAGGGCCTTTGTCGACAAATATGCTTTTTTTAAATCCTCCTTGGGGGTGTTCACCGATACAAACGTTAAAAAAGCCTGCAAACCTGTATAAAGTGATGATCCACCTAAGTAAAGAGGGTGAATCGGTGAAGCCGTTATATTGAGTAATCCTAAATTAGGCAAATCCTTTTTTTTCGACCATCTGTTGATGATGGGTAACATATTTAACTGTGCTTCGCCAAAGCTTTTATTTTCATAATTATAAAAATTCCAGCAATAATAGGTTTTTAAGACTTTACCCTTTTTATTTAACAGTTTAAGTGAGTAATCTTTTGAAGCCATCAAATAGATTGAATCTTCATTTTTTACAAAAATTGATTTAACCCTGCCATCCTTAAGCTGGGTTTCAAACCTGTCAATAACAGCATTTTGATCCAAATCAAAAATTGAAATATAGTATCTGTTATCCAGCACATACAGCTTAGATTTTCCATGGTCATAATAAAAGAAGGATACTAAATTACCATCAACTTTTGGAGGTAACGGTATTTTAATGATATCAGACTTCACAAACCTTATGTTATCATTTTGATTTGTACATGCCTGAGTTAAAACCATGAGAAGACAGAGAAATTTTACGTTGATTTTCATATTAATATCATTTTCAATTTAATTAGAAGGGAAATTGCTGATACTAGTGAATAAAATCTTTTTCATTGTTTTGAGTATTTAAGTTTAAAAATCAATTAACCCCAATACCGTTTTTCTTATTAAAGAAATCAAACGGTTTAATATAAAAATAATTAAAGGGCATTCACCTCCTATTTGTTTAAATATCTGTATCTTATTGATTTTCCAAAAAGAGTAAAACCAAGCAGGTTGAGATAGAAAAACTCCTTTTAGAAAGATAGTGGGCCAACCTGCAATATGTTACCTGAATCCAATTAATCATAAAGGCATAAGCTATT
>CAZVAY010000171.1:0-6172 GCA_964625265.1 uncultured Sphingobacteriales bacterium
TAATTTCCTTCTCGCCACTTCTTCGGCATGAGAGGGGCCTGTTAGAAATACAAATTGTTTTTCCGGAAGTTTGAAATATCTTTTTAAAAAACCCGACACAGGTAGGTTATCACCGGGTATCAGGCCTTTTGTGGCAGAAACAATAAGTTTCCCTTCAAAATCTTCAGGGGTTAATGCTTCTAAAGTCTGCTTCAGGTACACGGATGGGACAACAGTAAATATGATGTCAGATTCAGCGAAAACCTGTTTGATATCAGCAGAAACATTGGATGGTGGTATATGCAATTCCAGCGAACTCAGATAATATGGGTTGCGCCTGTACCTGGTAATAAAGCTAACAAACCTTTTGTCGCGAACCCACCAATGTAAATTCTCCCGATGCGATTCGAGAATAGATACAATAGCTGTTGCCCAGCTTCCACTGCCAATCACACCGATTTTAATCATTGTTTTTCTTTTCCTTTATGTTCTGTTTATCCCTCAGTATCCTTGAAACAACACTATAGGGGCCACTAACAACCTGTGTCCCTTCCTCCAGGCCGTCAGTAATTTCAATATAGTAATCGTCCTGTATGCCAATAGTGACCGGGGTCTGGATAGCCTTGCCCTTATCAACAACAAATACAACCTCTTTTTTCAATGAAGGATCATCTTCAACCTTGTTGTTGCTATTCTCTTCTTTCTCATCCTCATTATCTTTTCCCCGAATATCTTTTAAACTTCTTGTTGTTACAGCCAGTATTGGAACACAAACTACATTTTCGGCAGCCTTTGTCCTGATATCCACCATGGCTGACATACCGGGCCTGAAGGGTGTTGAAATCACCTTATCCTTTTTTAGCAGATGTTTATATGACTTTTCAATAAGGCGGATTTTTACTTCAAAGGTGGTAATTTGCTCTGTCAGGTTTGTTTCCTGTTTGCTTGAATTGGCTATTTCGGTCACAACACCGTTAAACTTTTCATTTAAAAATGCATCCACTTCAATATCGGCTGTATCCCCAATTTCAAGCCTGATAATATCATTTTCATTGACATCTACCTTAACAACCATGACAGACAAGTCTGCCACTTTCAGGATCACACTTCCCTGCATCAAACCGGTACCTACAACCCTTTCGCCCAGTTCATTATTGAGAACCGTGATAATACCATCAATAGGTGCATAAATGGATGTCTTTTTCAGGTTCTCTTCCGCTTTTGCAACATTGGCATTTGCCCTGACAATAGAATATTTTGCTGTTTCTACACCTTTTTTAGCCGATTCCATGTTGGCATTCGCTGTCAGATATTCAGTTTCTATCCGCTCAAAATCAGTTTCTGAAACGGCATCTTTCTCCTTTAGCTGTTTGTATCGCTCGTAGCTTTTTTCACTTTGCTTAAACAGAGCCTTCATTTTAGCATAATTGGCCTTTGAATTTTCCAGGCTTGCCATGGAACTGTTGTAGGCTGCACGTGCATCCTGTAATGACGACACATATTCATCGGGTTTTATGCGTAACAGAAGGTCACCTTTCTCAACCCTCTGCCCCTCTTTTACATTGAGTTCAATGATCTCACCTGAAACATCGGCAGATATCGCAACTTCCTTTTCAGGCATGAGCTTTCCGCTTGCGGTAATGGTCTCAATGATGGTCCTCCTTTTTGCGGTATCAGTCTCTACTTCAATTTCATTACTCTCACCAATAACCCCTGCTGACTTCAGAATTACCAGTAAAACAATAATTATTATGAGCCCTGCTGCAAGGTAAATGAGATTTTTATTTTTCCCGGTTTTGGTTTGGTATTTATGGTTCTGTGTCATCCGGTTTAGTTTATTCTGAAATATCTTTACCCTGGTAGTAATCCAGGAGCTTCACGCGGTAAAGCAGGTCATACTTTGCTGACAGAAAAGTGGATTCCGATTTTGCCAGGTTATTCTTTGCTGTTTGCCAATCATAAAAACTTACTACGCCTTCGTTGTACATCAGGTTCGACTGGTTAAACAGGCTTTGTTGGGCCTCCATGCTGTTTTTTGCTGCCTCATACTGTTTATACGAATTTAGCATCAGGTAATAAGCCTCATAAATGGTATTCTTTGCTTTTATTTTGGCATCTTCCCATGTCAGCCTGTTAAATTCAATATTTTGTTCCGAGGCATAAACGTTATAGGCATTGTTTAGGTTGGCAAAAATGGGAATACTTAACCCAAATGAAATAGTTTGGCCAAAATTATTCTCTATCTGGTCAAAGAAAGGGTCAGCCTGCCCTGTAAGTGGGTTCTTTGAATTTGAATACCGGCTGTTTAGGCTACCTGAACCGCTTAGCGATGGATATAACAATGATTTGGCAGCTTTGTATGAATAAACTGATTTGTTATAATCTTCCTTAGCTTTCTGAACTTCCGGCAGTTTGCTTACGCTTTCCTCAATAAACTCCTCCGGGTCAAGATTTTCATATTCAGTAAAATCAATAGTCTCCTCACCCAGTTCAGCAATCGTCAATTCTTTGCTAATCTCGTAATTCATGATCTGTTTTAGGTTCAGATAAGCCTTCTCCAGGTTGTTCTTTGCCTGCACCAATAACATTTCGTCATTAGCCATCTGTGCTTTGAGTTCCAGTTCTTTTGATTTGGTTTCTTGTCCTACTTCAACCAATAATTTGGCCTTTTCATAAAGTTTTTCAGTAAGGGCAAGCTGGTCTTCTGCATATTGAAGTTGTTCCGAGTTTTTAAGGATATTGAGATAATACAGCACCACTGATAAACTTACCTGATCTTTGGCACCCTGATAGGAATATTTTCCTGATTGCAACCCGTGTTGTGCAGCAGTCAGGTTGTTCCTTAACCTGAACCCGTTAAAGAGGGTTACATCCGAGTTGAGTGTGAAATAATTTGACTGTATACTTTGCTTATAATATTCATAGGTAGTGTAATCCAGCGAATAGCCAAAACTATATCCATGTGAAGCGTATGCATTGGCCGATGGCAAAAAGGCTGCCTTGTTCCTCCTGACATCAAACTCTTTAATACGTATGTCAACCCCGCTTTGCTGTATGCTTATATTGTTTTTCAAGGCATAATCAATACAATCCTTCAGGCTGAAAACTTCCTGTGCTTTTATTCCTGTGGTTACAACCAATAAAAAAAGCAGACAGAAGGTGCCTCGGTTGAGAAGTATATTTAATTTCACTTTTAAGTCTTTAATAATGGCTGAAAGGCTCAAAAATAGCAACTTTTATTTAATTTTGAATTCAATTTAACATCTGATCCTGCGATTAATCAAATAACCTGAATTAAAACGGTAAATGAACAGAAGATTAAAAGTTTTGGGAGTAATCCTTTTTGTTTTCATCGCACTAGCCGCTGTTTATTACTTCAGGTTTTTTAACAGCAATAAGCCAACTACCATCTCTGTTTCAACAACCCTAACAGATGATGCCGTTTTTGCCGTCCAGGCCAGGGATATTTCCTATCAGATCAAGACTTTTTTCAATACCGAATTTGGCCGGCAATTATTGACAACCGAGGTTGCCGGTTACTTTTACCATTCATTTTCCACACTGGATTCAGTCTTTCAAAATTCAGATAACCTTAAAAAATTTGTAACCGGCCATGAAGTCAACCTTAGCTTTCACAGGACATCAATATCCCATTACGATTTTCTTGTTTTGGCAGAAAACCATGAAAATTTTACAGAAAAAGATATCATTGCTTTTCTGGGGAATTTCACAGCTGCTTCACCTGCCATCAGGAAATTTGATAACAAAACGATATACGATTTTGCCGGAAGTAATGAAAACCCCGGGTTTGCTTTTGCCTTATTTGATCAATATTTTGCCTTTAGTAAAAATCCTGTCCTTGTGGAAGATGCCATCAGGATCTTATCCGGTGAAGAAAAAGTCCCAACCACAGATACCAAAGTTTTTACTGCCGGCAACATGGAATTTATGGTCCGGTTAACCACCTTAAATGATTTACTCCAACAGTATTTTGAAGTATCATCCGAACTCAATTTTTTACCAGGCCTGAACGGCAACGGGGATTACAGCATGACAGACAAGGATGCTTTGTTTATTCTGAGAGGTAACTTGTCCAATATTGATTCACAAAACTATTTCATTAACTGTCTGGCCTCTCAGCCTCCGAAAAAATCTGATATTTTCCGCGTGTTACCTTCCAGGGTGGCTACCCTGTATGCACTCAATATCAGTGATTACACCCAATGGTATTCCCGCTACCTTTCTTTTGTTGATGAAGAAACATATTTTAGTACGCTCAGGGAGTTTGAAGACCGAAATCAGGTATCAGTGAAAAATGACTTCATTCCGTTGCTTTACGGTACTGTTTCAGCGGCATATTTTGAACCTTTCGGTGATCATATAAGCAGTAGTAAAATACTGGCAGCCAAAGTTCTTGATACAGAAAAAGCAATTTCCTTTTTCCGGCTTTCACCTTCGGAATCTGATACAGTCAGACAGACTTCTTACAAGGGTTATTCTATTTATCCCAGTTATCTTGCCGGTAGTTTTGAGCTTGTACTGGGTAAACCCTTTGGCCTTGAAGGACAAACATGGTTTGTAAATATCAGGGATTACCTGATCTTTAGTGAAAACATCAATTTGATTTACAGGATTGTTGACGATTACATCCAGATGCAAACGCTCAGCACATCTGCGAGTTTCAACAAATTCTATGAAAACCTGAGCAGCCAGTTTAATTTCCTGGCATTTATCAATCCGGCACGTATTACCCAGTGGGCCGGAAATTCCCTGTCCCATGAACCGGAAAATCCTTCAGGTATCCATTTTTTAAGAAATTTCAGCGCACTGGCATTTCAACTGACAAGCGGAAAATCCCATTTTTACAATGAAATACTGCTATTAACCGAGCAACAGCAGCGTTCCGGCCAGGAGTTCATGATGGAGAGCCTGATCGACACACAGGCATTGGCTGGGCCTTTTTCCGTAATCAACCACAATTCCGGGAAATACGAGCTTGTCGTATTTGACAAGAAAAATCAAATGTACCTGGTGGATGTTTCGGGAAATATACTTTTTAAGAAAAAACTTGATGGCCCTATTGTCGGTGACTTATATCAGGTCGATTTATACAACAACCGTAAGCTTCAGTACTGCTTCACCACGTCCAACCATCTTCAACTGATTGACCGGTTGGGCAGGAATGTAGCCAATTACCCGATCAGGCTTAGTTCAACCACTTATACCGGTGCTTCCGTCTTCGATTTCAGAAAAAATAAAAACACCAAATCATTTGTAGGCTGCGACAACCAGTATATCTTTGGTTATAGCAAAAGTGGACAACCATTGAGTGGCTGGAGGCCTGCCAGACTAAACGGCAACCTTGAAATGCCCTTGAAATATTTTGTTAAAAATGGCAAAACTTACCTGCTGGGAGTGACCGATAAAGGCTTCTTTTATTTATGGGATCAAAACGGTAAAAAAGTTCAACAGCTTGAGTTAGAAACAAGGTTTTATAATCCATTCCATATCCAGTTTGAACCAAGTTTTGAGAAAACACACCTGATATCTCTTGACTCCTCAGGTAATACCTATTATATTTACCTGAATGGCGAGGTGGAGGTTCACTCATTTGGGAAATGGGCCAGCGATGCCTTTTTCAATTATGTTGATATTGATGCAAATGAAACAAAAGAGCTTGTTTTTACACAGGGCAACACCCTGCTTGCATACTCGCATAAGGGAGAAGTAGTACTTTCTACACAACTACCTTATGCAATCGGTTCTCATCCTGAATTTATCGCGGTCGAATCTGAACTTTATATTGCCTATCTGGACAAAAACAGCCCGCAACTGATATTATGCAACCTTGACGGGGTGTTACATCAAAGTTTTCCCATCAACTGTGGCCCTGGCTATTCCTTTGTCGACATTGACCATGACGGCAGGCTTGAGCTGACAGGTACCTTTAACGACAAAATTTTCATTGCCCGCTTTTAACCCTAATATCATGGATTTATCTTTACTTCAAACATCGATCGAACAAGCCTGGGAAAACCGGGACTTACTGAAAAGCAAATCAGCAATTAAGAGTATTGAGCTTGCAATTGATTTACTTGACCAGGGGGAACTCAGGATTGCTGAACCGCATTCTGATAACTGGCAATTTAATGAATGGGTTAAAAAAGCGGTATTGATGTATTTTCCTATCAGA
>CAZVAY010000172.1:0-6161 GCA_964625265.1 uncultured Sphingobacteriales bacterium
TAGGCGACACCGGTGCCTTGAAGAATGAATTTGAAAAAACAGAAGTTCAAAACACATTAAAAGAAAATGAACTGATCCTGCATATTTGCTCCAGTCTACCCAAAAATCCCGATGCACTGTTTACAGCCTCAGTCAATGTATCTGCCCGCAGAAACACAATGAAAAACCATTCGGCTACGCACCTGCTGCACCAGGCACTGCGTGAAGTGCTGGGCAAGCATGTTGAGCAAAAAGGTTCGCTGGTAGAACCGGAAAGGCTTAGGTTTGATTTTGCCCACTACCAGAAATTGACAAAAGAAGAGATCAGGCGGGTAGAGGAATTTGTTAACAGGAAAATACAGGCCAACCTGCCCCTGAACGAACACCGTGACATCAGCCTGAAGGAAGCTTCAAAAATGGGAGCCATTGCCTTATTTGGCGAAAAATACGGTGAGCATGTCAGGGTGATCCAATTTGGAGATTCAATAGAATTGTGCGGAGGAACCCATGTGTCTGCCACCGGTGAAACAGGCAGTTTTTATATCATATCCGAATCAGCTATTGCAGCAGGTATCAGAAGGATTGAAGCCATTACAGGCATGGCCGCATTTAACTATTTCTGCGAACAGGAGGATTTGTTAAAACAACTTTACAGCACCTATTCAACGGATGAAAATAGGATTTCCGGATTTATCGAAAAACTTATCGGGGAAAATAAAAACCTGAAAGCAAGCCTGGAAAAATTGCAAAAGGAAAAAGCGGTAAAACTGAAAGAGGAGTTGGCCGCTAAGGCTGAAGATATTTCAGGTATAAAAATAATAATAGCAAAAGTGGATATTGATGCCCCTGCTACAGGCAAGGACCTGGTTTTTGAATTATTGAAAAAAACAGGCAAAGCAGTGGTAGTTTTGGGCGCTGCATTTGGGGCAAAAGCCAACCTTTGGGTAATGATTGATAAAAAACTTGCTGAAGAAAAAGGCCTTCATGCCGGGGACATTATCAGGCAGGTATCCACTCATATCAAAGGAGGTGGAGGAGGCCAGCCCTTTTTTGCCACAGCAGGTGGAAAAGAACCCGGTGGAATTTTAAAAGCATTGGATGAAGCCAAAAATATCATCAGGGAAAAACTGAGCTGATATGAAAACGCTTTTCAGAAACATAAAAAATAACGGGGTTACTTCCAACCCTGAGTTATACTTAAGCAAAATTTAACCGCATGAAAACCTGTTCATATATTTTTGTAATTGTCTCATTGTTGACAGTTGCCTGTAATAAAACCCCGGAAAAAAGTAAGCAAAAAGAAAATACTGCAATTGAAGTATCCGATTCAGCATTTACAAACGTGAACCAATCAGAGGCTCAGCACAAGAATAAATATTACAAAAAAGTCCGCCAGGAGATCGAAGGATATGTGAAGGATGGTGGCAATGCAAACATTATTCTGGATGAAATGGACATTGGTGTTATCAATCCCATTATTTCTGTTGTCATTGCTGAAGACGGAAGTTTCAGGATTTCGACCGACATTCCGGAACCCGGTATATACCAATTACGTTTTGCCAACGGAAATATTCATCTTTTCCTGCGTGGCGGCACCGTTAAAGTCCGGACGGATATTGCCAATATTGGTGGTTATACGATTGAAGGTTCCCCGGAGTCTGTTCATCTGAAAGAGATGTACCTTATATTATCTGAGGTTAACAATAAAACTTATGCCTTACAGGACAGGGTTGAAGAATTGAAAAAAGACAAGAAAAATAACAAGCAGCTCATTGCCCTTGTGGACAGCCTGCCCATTTATTACGATGCGTTGATCAAGGAAAAATCCAGGAGGCTGACCGATTTTATCGAAAGGATTGACACCTCCATGGTGGCCTTGCTTGCGGCATTTTATCTCGACCCCGATGTTGCCTATGAAGAGATTGTTAAGGTAAAAAAACGGTTTGAAACTATCTGTCCCCATTCAAAGTTTTATATACAGTTGGAAGAAAAAGTTTCCAAAATAGTGCCCACAGGGCCGGGAAACAAAGCGGTAGATATTTTGGTTGCCGATAAAGACGGTAAAGAACATTCGCTCAGCGAAACACTCGGGAAAATCACCCTGCTTTACTACTGGTCCTCGTACAGCCAGCCCTGCCGCGAAGATAACCTTGTACTAAAAGAGATTTACCAGAAGTATAAAAACAAAAATTTTGGAATTTTTGCCGTATCCATTGACGAAGAAAAAGAACCCTGGATCAAAGCCATGGGTGAGGATGGAATTGGCGACTGGATCAATGTTTCCAATATCCAGGGCTGGGATGACGATGTAGCCAACATTTACCGCATTGGGGCCATACCTTATTATATCCTGATTGACCGGGATGGTATTATCGTTAACCGCGGGTTCAAGGTCTATGAACTCGAGGATTTGCTTCAAACATTAATGTAAGTCAGGCTACTTTTTTAATATTTGAGTGGCCTGAATCACACCTGTCCCCTCTTCGCTGAAAATTTCAGAGAGAGGCCGGTGTCAGTTTGAATAGCATTCCACTTCCCGGTTGAATTCCGATAAATCAAAAAAATTTGCAATCAGTTTATTTTATAAGGACGTAATTAATAATTTCCTCACTGATAAATGTCAGGGAAAAATTATCTTTGAAGCTTAGATTAATGTAAATCCGGATTTAGCATGAGGAAAAAGTTGTCAGTGATGGTTACTGTTTGCCTGTTGATGGCGTTGACAACAAAATCCCAAATTCTCCCCTCTTTTGGCAACAGCCGCACTGCCACAACCGGGTTCCAGTTTTTAAAAATCATTCCTGATGCACGATCCAGCGGCATGGCCGGAAGCTTTATATCCCTGGCCGATGATGCTTCAGCCATGTACTGGAATCCTGCCGGCCTCGCCCTGACTGATACAGCCAAACTCCATTTTCAGTTTGGGCAGACTTCCTACTATTCCGGTATGGGCCAAAGTTACCTGGGCATAGTTTATTCAGGGTCAAGGCTGAATTTCTGGGGTTTGCAGGTAATCAGCATGAGTTCGGGAGAAATGGATGTAACTACAGAATTTCAACCCTTTGGCAACGGACAAACATTTGGCGTTACCGACCTGCTGGTCGGATTGTCGTTTGCCAAAGTACTCTCTGATAATTTCAGTTTTGGCTTGTCGGGCAAATATGTTTATGAAAACATAGCCAATGTGTATGTCCACAACGGTATTTTCGACCTGGGGTTTGTTTACAATGTCGGGTTTAACGGAAATACACGCTTTGCTGTTGGTGTTTCCAATTTCGGTTTTAATGTAAGCCCTTCAGGCAAGGTAACAGTCAGCACTCTCAATGGCGATAAAGTCATTGAAAATTTTGAGAACATGGCTGTTCCATCCATTTTCAGGATGGGTGTTTCGACAAGGGTTTTTCACAAAGGTATTCACAACCTGGTAGCATCGGCACAATTAACCCACCCTACCGACAACAACGAAACCATTGCCTTTGGAGCAGAATACGACCTGAAAAACATACTTTATCTCCGGACAGGCTATGAATTTGGTGCCGACCAGAAAGGTATGCCTGCTGCTGGCATAGGCATAAACCTGCAACGGTATTTTGGTGGTATCCGGGTTGATTATAGTTTTAACAACAAAGATATTCTTGGAAATATTCACCGTATTACACTGGGCGTAAGCCTGAAATAATGTTATGAAAATATCCTATTCCGCCATATTGATCCTGTCAATAAGCTTGTTTACTTCATGCGACTTTATGTTCGGCTCCGTGACCGACCCTGAGGTGGAAGATATTTTTGAACAGGGAAAGATAGACCCGGCCTTATCCCCACAGAGTGTTGGCTATGTACCCATATTACCTGTCTGGAATTTCTTTTCCAACCCTGTTGATGTGTTTGTCGGCTACGATGAAATGGTCTATGTAGTGGACGACAACGGACTTAACATCCTTGACCTCAAGGGAGAACTACAGCGTACCATTGCCATTCCGGGAGCCAAAGAAGTGACTCAAAGCCGGAGGATCCATACATTTGTGATCGGTACAGCCACCGTGGATATCAATGGAGAACCCAAAACTTTGTCCGCCATTTACCATTTAAAAAATACAGCCACTTCACAAGGGCCTGAATTTGTTGATACCTTTATTCATCCTTTCTGCGATGCTTCCCGAAACAATATTCCTTTTCGCAAACAAGACCTGGAGGTTGAATTTACCGGTATCAGTTGCAGGGCAAACAACATTCTTATCGTCTCACGAAGAGGCCCTGTGTACGAACCCACCTCTTCGGCAAGGCCTGATAATGCCGTATTATTTTTTAATGAAAACGGAGATAACATGGGTTATGCCAAGGGGTTAAGCCCTAACAATCCAAACCTGAAATCCACACTGGGGCTGTCGGCTGTTGCCTCATTTGCCGGCCCTCCACAAGTGATCTTTGGCATGAACGAAACCCATGATTTTATTATTTGCCAGGCTTCACAGGATGAGCATATCGATTATCGGGTATTGTGGATCAGGGAAATTGTTGACCCCGATGCCGGGGTTTTGTATACCGAAAACAGTGCCTTGCTTGAAATGGACCCGACCAAAGCCGATGGTTTTTTATATGAAGCAGGAAAATTCAATAATCCTGAGGACATTTATATAGCACCCGACCAGTCGGGATATATTTTTATTGTTGATTCAGGTAACGACAAGTTTTACCAGTTTACCCAAAAAGGCTATGAAGGGGTTGAACCTCCTGCCAATTTTAATGAAACCAAAAATATTCTGGCCTCATTTGGCAGCGAAGGAGATGGCCCTTTCCAGTTCCGCGAACCCAGCGGTGTGTGTTATTATAAAAAAATGGTTTACATTGCCGATAAGGGAAATAACAGGGTCTTGCGTTACCGGTTAAATACTGACCTGGAATAATGAGATGAAAGTAAACGGAGAAAATATCAAATCGGCCTGGTATGATGAGAAAACAGGCAATCTAAAGATTATCAACCAAAATAAACTGCCTTTTTCGGTAGAGATTGTCGATCTGACTACGTTCCACGAAGTGGTTACGGCAGTAAAAGACATGTTGGTCAGAGGTGCACCTTTACTTGGCGCTGTGGCAGCCTATGGGATGTACTGCGCTTTCCGGGAAGCCCAGGGCTTACCGCAACCGGAAGAAAAGGTAAAAAAGGCCGCGCAAACCCTGAAATCAACCCGGCCAACAGCAGTCGACCTGTTTAAATCTATTGAGCAGTTCGACCGGATTATTAATAAAGATGATTCATTTGATAAAAAACTGATCCGTTCAAAATTGATTGCCGAGACCATTTATAATGAAACCCTGCACCAATGCTGGAATATTGGCGTACATGGGCTTGAACTGATACAAAATATAGCTGATGCTAAAAACGGGGAAACAGTGAACATCCTGACACACTGTAACGCAGGCTGGTTAGCCACAGTTGATTACGGTACTGCTACCGCCCCAATTTACCTCGCTCATAAAAACGGTATCAACCTGCATGTTTGGGTTGATGAAACACGTCCACGAAACCAGGGTTCCCTGCTAACGGCATTTGAGTTAGGACATCAGGGGGTTCCGCATACGGTCATTGCTGACAACACCGGTGGCCTGCTCATGCAGAAAGGAATGGTAGATATGGTCATTGTTGGAACAGACAGGGTGACACGGAAAGGGGATGTAGCCAACAAGATTGGTACTTACCTGAAAGCGCTGGCCGCCCGCGAAAATGATATCCCCTTTTATGTTGCATTGCCACAAAGCACCTTTGATATGACTATTTATAACGGCCTGGAAGAAATCATTATTGAAGAAAGATCAGATGATGAAGTCCGGTTTGTTACCGGTTGGAAAAACGATATAGCATGTCGCGTACAGGTAACTCCTTCAGACAGCCCTGTGTACAATGCAGGTTTTGATATCACACCATCACACCTTGTTACAGCATTGATCACAGACAAAGGAGTTTGCAAAGCCAGTGAAAAAGAAATACTTAAACTTCTTGGTATGGATGCGTAGCCATAACCGGCTTCAGTTATTAAATGAAATAACTATTCCCGTTGAAAAAATACTGTTAAATCCCTTTAAATTAATTCATTAATATATTTACCCTTCGCACCATTACAATTCCTATATAATTGAAATTCAATTCCCATTTTAGGAATTTGTAATTATTTTTAATTTTTTTT
>CAZVAY010000173.1:0-6131 GCA_964625265.1 uncultured Sphingobacteriales bacterium
AGCGCATAGCCGAATAAAACGCTTTCCATGGCCGGTTTGTCTGACACGTGGAATTCTTTCCCATATTCTTTTTTATATTTCTCTTCCAGCCTTTTAACAATCTTATCTTTTTCTTCTTTTGAGAGCTCTCTGAAATTTCCCTGTAGGAATTCCTCCATTTTTTTCATATCACAGCCTGACAAGGCCAGGGTAGCCAGCGTGGCAGCCGACAGGCTTTTTATAAAGGATCTTCTTGAACTTTTGGTTACCATGGTTAAATCGTTTTAAGGTGGTTTAATTAGTTAATATCTTCCGGCCTGGTAGGTGGCGCTTTCGGTTCGAGAGGCTTAAAACGAGGGCTGTGTGGGTTATGACAATGCACACAAAGAAAATATTCTTTTCTCCCATTCCACATACCGATCCTTTTACCATGAACACCTACTTTCCAGTCTCTGAGTTTGTCACCGTGGCACTGGCCACAAAGCTTGTACGAAACATCAAAACCAATTCGTTCTCCACTGGCAAGGTGGAGTGAATCACGTTGGTTCAGGTCGTGGCAATCAGTGCACCAGCGGTTTTCCTTGTCGTGATCAAACATGCCCGAAATATCATCGTGCATGTCAATTAGTTCTCGTCTGGCCGGGTTTGGTTCCTGGTCGGCATGGCAGTCGTTACAAGGATAAAAATCCATAGAAGGTGCTTCAATGGCATAGCCTTCCGCCATTGCTGGTTTTTTACTTTTATCCACATAGACCTTGTGGATCATTTCCGATTCATACCCGGCTTCTCTGTTGTGGCATGCAGCCAATATAAATATTCCGGCTACCAGAAAAGAAAGAAGTAACTTCAACTTAGGTAGTTTAAATGATTTCATTGCAATATTCAGATTATTAGATTATCAGTTCGGATAACAAAAAGCTTAACAATATTTTGGTGATGGTTTCAAGAATCGACTGAACAAAAGTAAAATTAAAATACAATCGTTCAAAAGAAAATACATATTAATAAACACTCTAAATAAAGCACTTACGATATATGTATGAATTTGAATATATTAAATACTCAAATACTTCCGGGATTAAAAATGTTCCGAAATCTTCTTCCATGGTGGCAGCAACCAAAGCAAGAATGTGAGAATGATAAACGGAATAACCATCCAGATTATGGTACTCAGAAACCCTTCCGCCCCGATCAGGCCGAGTTTGTAACTTGTAAACCCACTCAGGCTCTTTGAAAACAGCTGCCCACCAATAACAACATTCCATCTCATGAAGAAAATGCCGATCAGGACAAGTACTCCTGTAATGGCATACAATGCCTTCCTGATGCCTTCTTTTGGTTTATAAAACATAAGAGTCCCCAATATCAGTATGGGGACAATGGTACCCATAATTCCTTGCATACCAATAAGGGTAATGTATAATTTACCTGACATCAGCAGGTAGAGAATATCAAAAGCTTCATCGGCAACGTAAAACCTGTGTATTTGGTCAAGGATTTCAAGTGAAAAATCAAGGATGATTGAAAAGAAAAGGAATTTGGCAATCGTATCCAGACATTTCATGTCCAGATTTTTCCTGATAGCACTTACAACCATGTAAATAACAAGAACCAATGCTATTCCTGAAACCATAGCGGAAAACAGAAAAATAACCGGCATCAGGGTAGTTGACCACCATGGGTTTGCTTTGACAGAGCCAAAAATAAAACCTACATAACCATGTAGCAGGAATGCTGAAGGGATTCCGATGAGTGTAATGGCATACCCAAGTTTTCTGTCCCAGGTAAGCGCCTCGTCAGAGATGTCTTTTATCCCAAGGGTGAATATTTTATACAGGAATCCTTTCAGTCCTTTGTACTGCTGTGACCAGATTACCAGGTCGTGCCGGTAATCAAACCAAATTTCTAAAAGTAATACGGCCATGAGATACCATAGATAAACGAACCCAAATACAGCCATTGCTGATGTTAGGTGTGGGGTTGTCAGTATTTCATAGAACCTGAAAGGCTGCCCGAGGTGAAATATCAAAGGCATTGTTGCTACCAGCAGGAATGAAAAAGATGTTAGTAGCGCAATGGTATAGGTTGGCTTTAGTGCTTTAACCTTAAATACCCTTTCGAGAGATGCAAGGATAAAAGCTCCGGCTACCAATCCGGTTATATAAGGATATAATACAATTAATACCGACCATGCAAGGTCCAGTTCATTAGGATAAATAAATCCGTCAACCTTGGTCAGCGCTTCATATAGGTGTGCGTATGTTGGATCCATAATTATCTTACTTCACGTTTTAAATTATTGTAATAAAGTTTTGCCCCGGTATTCATCGAAGGTTTGAGTGTCTGAACATTGTGTGTATTCATGAATGTAACAATTTCACTGTCAGGGTCATTCAGGTCTCCGACAATACGGGCATGTGCCGGGCAGTTTTGCATACAGGCCGGTTTCATGCCTTTTTTAAGCCGGTGATAGCAAAGTGTGCACTTGTCAGCTACCTTCTTTACAGGATGAAAATACCGGCAACCGTAAGGACAAGCCTGGATGCAATATTTACATCCTATGCAGTAATTTTCATCAATCAGGGCGACTCCTTCTTCAGATTCAAAAGTGGCTCCAACCGGGCAAACCTGTGTACAGGGTGATTTGGCGCAGTGGTTACACATTTTAGGAACAAAAAACGTCCTGACAATATCCTCATCAGGAACCGTTTGCTTGAAACCGTCAATACCACCATTCGGAGATTCAATGACCACCTCCCAATTCTTTTTTACGGTGTATTGTTCCACCCAGTTCCTGTAGAAGAATGGTTCCTGGGGAACATCATTTTCAATTTTGCAGACCTTGGCGCAATTGCCACACCCGATACATTTATCGAGATCAATGCCGATGCCATACCAGACACCTTCACGATTTGGTTTTTTAGACGCAAATAACAATCCTCCTAGTGAAGGGGATAAACTGGTGGCAACAACACCACCTGCAACCAAACTGCTATTGCGTAAAAATTTTCGCCTGTTTACTTTAGCTTTTTTACTACTCGTTTTTTCTTTCATGGCTGATGGGGATTATGACATTCAATACATTTTTCTTCGGGGTTGTGATTTTTTACATCCTGCTGTACGATGGTTTCAGGCCTTGCTGCATTCTTTTCATGGCATTTGGCACAATCTGCACGCTCAACAGGTTTGCGCAACACATATACATCAGGCTCATCAATGTGCTGGTAACCGGCACCATGGCAGACCTCACACTGTAGAGGAGTGTGGGGGCCTTCCGCCAATTCAGTACCCATATCATCATGGCATTCGATACAGGCGTCTTTCCCGACATATTTAACCTGGTGTGCAGCTATTTCATCCAATGCGTTAGCTCTGTAATGCCCAATATCACCAAATGAATCAGGAACAAGGAAATGCCTGACCACCAGGAAAAGTACGATAAAGAGACCAAATAGCAGGAGAAGTCTTCTTAGTTGAATAGGCATTTTAAATAATATTTAAATGTGGATGGGAAAATGTTTTTACTTCATCAAACAAGCTGTTTATTTTTTGAAACTCCTGAGAAAATATTTCAGTAACACAGCTTTGATACATCATAATAAATGAATAATGATATACAAATATGTATATAGGTATTTATTTATATTTACTTTATATTATGATATAAATCAAATTTTAAATGACATTTATATTATGGTTGTTCAACAGACAAGGTGTTTTACTTGTAATGTGCTATAAACCAAATAAAAAAACAAATTATATTTAAATATTTATATGTATAATATGTATGCTGTGCTACCACTGGCTGTATAATTTCGGCCAGGTACTAAGTAAAAAACAAATAAAAAATGAGAAGTGTTAAACAGGTCAGGCTATTCTTGCTATTCGCCTGACAAGTATCCTGAATACCAGGGAGTGGTAGGGGATGAAACAATACCAAAACAAATAACCCGGGAAACGTCTTGGCTGGAAATATACTTTCAGGACAAGGATATTTTCCTCACCGGAAGGATCAATCCGGAATTCAAGCCAGGCTTTCACAGCCAGTTTAAGTTCAGCTCTAAGCAGGAGTTTTTTGTCTGTTTCGATGTTTTCAACACGCCAGAAATCAATCACGTCATTAAGCCTGAGTTCTTTGGTGCTCCTCCTGCCGTGTGCTGCACCAAATCCCATAAACATACGGTCAATAAACGCCAGGAGACGCCACATCCAGTTCGAGTTATACCAACCTTCTTCGCCTCCTATTTTGCAAAACGCCCTGAATAATGATTTAACCGGTTTTACTGTCCGGAAGGAGTATTCCTTAATAAACCGTGGAGGAGGATTGAATTCCGACAGTTTCATGGCCAGTTTGTGGGCAGGGGGGAACGCATCAGACCAGCGTGTATAAATATTGTCCTTCTCTTCGCGGGTCATGGCATGCAACAATGCAGTCCGGTAGGAGAGAGGCTCAAAATCAACAAGGGTTTTTATATTGGAATTCTGGCAAATGACTTCATTTTTCGCCCCTTCCATCAGGCATAAGGTAATGGGGGCAGGTACCGGTGTCATCAGGCTGGCAAAATAACCGTAGACTGATGGGCTTGTTATTATTGATCCAAAGAAAAATCTTCTTTTCCCCATAATGTCAGCAAATATTTTCAACATCTCTTCGTAAGTAAGAATGGTGCTGCCGCCTATGTCGTACAATTTGTTTTCATATTCCGGTTTCTCCAAAACCCCAACCAGGTATTTAATGACATCTTCAATGGCAATAGGCTGACACTGTGTTTTTGCCCACCAGGGAATAAAGAAAACAGGTGAATGAATTACCAGGTATTTTATAATATCAAAGGATGCGCTTCCCGGGCCGATGATAATAGCTGCCCTCAGTGAAGTGACCGGTACATCACCCTTCATTAATTCCCGGGCTACTTTTAACCTGTTTGCCAAATGGGGTGAAAGCCCTTCTTCGTTTTCCATGCCCAGGCCTGTCAGGTATATGATCCTTTTAACACCCATCTTTTTGGCGGCCTGCCGGAAATTACACGCCACCTTAATATCAAATTCTTCGAAAGCCTCTTTGCCTAACAACAGCGAGTGGATCAGGTAATAGGCGGTATGAATACCTTCAAGTGCCTTACAAAGCCTGCTAAAATCTATTGCATCAGCTTCAACTATTTCAGCTTCAGGCCAACGATCGGTTTGTTCAGGGCTTTGTTTCCTTACCATGACCCTGACATCGTATCCCCTATTTATAAGTAACGGGGTCAGCCGTCCACCGATATAGCCGGTTGCACCCGTAACCAGAATCTTACCCAATTTAATTTGGGGTATAGATTCCAGGTTCTTTATGGCTTCTTCTATCAATCGGGACGACTCTGTCATTACTCCTGCTCTTATGATAATTCGTTCACTTCATTACTTCTGTTGGTTGCCTGATAAAGTTTTTTCCCATTCTCAGGAGTTACATTCTGATATATTTATATTTTGATAAATGAATGTTTTCACGTATTTGCCAACCTGTTATCCGGCATCCAAGATACAACATTCCAGCATATATAAGGGTGACAAATGTCAATGCGGTCAGAATACAGGTCATTCCTTTTTACAATCGGAATCTCTTTATAACCATGTATATCGTCAAATCCCGCACAAAAAAATATTAACTGCGGTTGTAAAATCATAGATTTGCACTATAAAACAATGGTATGAACCGGAAGATCATCTTTTACAAAAAGCCTGATGGCGAATTGAATATAAATCACTTCAAACTGGTTGAAGACAAGATACCGTCAGCGCAATCCGGTGAGGTTCTCCTGCATGTCAATTGGCTATCCATTGATCCGGCTTTATTCGGCAGGCTTAGGGATGACGACAATTATGCAGAGCAATCCCACCCCGGTGACACCATGCAGTGCTATGGCCTGGCACAGGTTGTTGAAAGCCGGTATTCCAACTTGAAAAAAGGTGATATTGTATTTGGAAATGTCGGTATGCAGGAATATGCCGTACTGCCGGGTAAAGAACTAAGGCACGTAAATCCATTCATTGGCCGGCTTACCTGGAACCTGAATGGGCTTGGCCTGGCAGGCGTAACCGCATATTTTGGATTGCTTGATGTAGGAAAACCCCGAAAGGGCGAAACGGTAGTTGTATCTGCTGCTGCGGGG
>CAZVAY010000174.1:0-6115 GCA_964625265.1 uncultured Sphingobacteriales bacterium
GCGGGCGTACAATCCATTAAACTTTTCAGGAAAAATAACCGTGTTCCGGTAATCCGCTTCCGTGATGAGGGAAATCCTTTCAATGTTTTCGAAATCCTGTGTTTTGGCTAAGCCAATTCGTACTCCATGCCGCGAGTAGGCCGAGTAAGTGATCAAATAGGTATTATCTATAAAAGTGATTCGGGGGTCCTCGACTCCATATTCCTCGTATTCACCGAAAACACCGTCTGTACCGGCCGTCATAAAAGGTTTGGCGTTTACACTAAAGTTGAAACCATCCCTACTGATAGCTTTGCCCAGAATACTCCTGCCATTATGCAGATGCGACCTGAAGATCATCACATAGCTGCCGTTGAATTTAACCACGGCTGCATTGTGTACAGTAGCCACTTCATAAGGAACATCATCCTTGGTAAGAATGGGGTTATGTTCATATCTTTTTACAATACTCATGATATTAAAGATTTAAATATTCATGTTCTTTTTCAAGTGCAGCTAATACGGTGAGGTGGGAGATCCAGTAAGCCAGCGTACTCTCGGCTCCCTGGTTACGGTTCAGTCCGGTTTTTTCAAGGCCGTCACAACAACCGTGTGTTTCATGGTCATACAGGGGAAGGCGAAGTTCATTTTCACCTAAAAACCACATATAAGCCTTGAACTGGTAATCCAGGTAATCCTTAGATTTAAAAACCTGATAAGCCTGGTAATAGAGTAAAACCGAAGACATGGTGTCGATTGCCTGCTGGTCAAATTTTGCGTTTTTACTTCCCTTTTTGTACCAGCCCTTGTTACCTACCGGTGCATAATGGCCACGCCTGAAATTGACCGATGACAGAAACCGCGTGGTTACTTTTCCCAATTCTGCATATTCCTTTATCCCTGTAACTTCAGATGCATGAAGCAGGGCCAACGGCAAAATAGCATTGTCGTAAGTCATATATTCCTCAAACCAATCCCAGCCATCGGATTTATTTGAATGATAAAACTTAACCAATTTGTCGGTAAGGCCTTTAATTTCCTGTGACAGTTCCTCATTGTCGGGCCGGGCTTTCAGATAATAGGCCAGGCCAATAATGGTGTTTGCCAACCCCCTGGGTGCTTTCAACTTCGAAAAATATTGCCTTGATTTATTCAATATTTCCATGCCGATTTGCTTATAAGCATCATTGGGGGCATATAATACCAGGAAGCCCAACGCCCACACCGCTCTGCCAAAAGAATCTTCGCTGCCACGCTCATCGAGGTGTTGGCGACTGAAAGACAAGAAATTCCTGAACGAGCCGTCAGGGTTATGCATATAATGGATATAGCTCAGGTAAACAGGAAGAAGTTTCTTCACTTCCTTGTCCTTGTTTTGCCTGATTGCCTTCATACAGAAAAGCAGGGCCCTTGCGTTGTCATCCAGGCAATAACCTTCTTTCAGATAGGGTATCCCGTATTTGGCATGCTGGATAATGCCGGTATCATCTGTGATCCTGATAATATGGTCGGGATGGTAAGCAGGCATTACTGATATATCAAGCGGTGAAACAGCAAGTTCAGGATTTACCTCAAAATGCTCATTCAGATAATCTATCATCTCAAGGTATTGTTTGCCGATTTTAGGCCACCGTATCGTTTTGCCATATTCAAATGCGTTTCCCCTTATTGTTTTAAGTTTGTCAGGATGGTCAAAAAGGTCAGTAATAATACTTGATAATGCTTTTGAATCTTTAAAATCGAAAAGGACCCCGCGGTTATCGGCCAGTAATTCCTGAGCATGCCAATAGGGTGTTGAAACAACTGCTGCACCGGCTCCTATCGCATAGGATAATGTTCCCGAAGTAATTTGTGCCTCATTCAGGTAGGGGGTCACATACACATCGCTGGCACTCAAATATTCAAAAAGGTAGCGTTCGGTAACAAAGGAGTTGTTAAAGAATACATTTTTTTCAAGGTGGTATTTTCTGACAAGGCTTTTTAAATAGTCGCGGTATTCTTCTCCTGCATATTTTATCACATTCGGATGGGTATTCCCCAATACCAGGTAAAGAACATCAGGATGTTTTTTTATTACTTCCGGGAGTGCATGCAGAACGGTTTCAATTCCCTTGTTACGACTCAGCAGGCCAAATGTTAATAACACTTTGCGCCCATGAAAATTGAATTTCTTCTTCATGTCATCCTGCTTCACTTCGGGAAAATCAGGAACACCATGTTCGATTTTAACAATTTTTTCATCCTGAACTTCATAAATATCTTTCAGAAACCTGACTGCCTTCTCGCTCATGACAATAACACGTGCTGCTTTTTTGGCTATTTCCTTCACAATGATCTTTTGCGTAAAGGTGGGCTCTTTGAGTACCGTATGGAAAGTAACGATGAGCGGAACCTGCAACCTGTGTATGAAGGGCAGGATATAAACGCCATCGTCTCCGCCAAATATCCCGAATTCATGTTCGAGTACACAGGCTTTCGAATTATGGATGTTAATATAATTAGCTGCATTGATATAATCGGTCTGGTAATTCTGCCTGATTGTATACCTGACTTCTTCAGGGTAGTCGTAACCTTCGTCATTGTCGTTTATGGCAATAACCGAAGCAATCGAAACCATATCATCGGTGTCCAGGTTGACAACGATGGATTTTAAAAGATTGTTCGTAAATGTTCCAATGCCGCACTGGCGAGGTGGATATGTTCCAACTAATGCAATTTTCATTTTGGCCCGGTTTATTTGTTACCCAACTATTACACTCACATCTTCTGGAAATAGTTGTCAAACAGACATCAATTTCCTTTCTGTATTGAATTTAGCTCTGAAAGATAGTGTAATTATCTATAAGTACAAAATAAATTGCTGGATAACATCATCATCCGGGATCACTTATTATCTTCAGTATCCTCAATAGGTTCTGTTTTGTCTACATGGGAACAAATATCTACCAAAGCTTTAGCAGCCGGTTCATTGCCCATTTCAGCCGCCTTTGTCCAGTCGTCACAGGCTCCCTTTTCATCAAGATCAAAAATCTTTAACCGTCCCCTTTCGTAGAGTGCATTACTATTTTCGGGTTTTAATATTAAATAGCTGTTTAGGTCTTCAATCGCCTTACCATAATTTTTCTGTTCGCTGTAAAGCATGGCACGGCTCAGGTACGCATCGGCAAAATCAGGTTTTAGCCGTAAACATTGCGTAAAATCGGTAATGGCATTATCGGTTTGGCCCAGTGCCTGGTAAACAAGCCCCCTGTTGTGAAAAGACCTGAATATTGAGGGATTGATCAGGATACCTTTGTTCAGGTTTTCAAGCGCTTTGTTATAATCCTGTTGTCTGTAATAAATATATCCCAACTGCAGGTAAGCAGGTGCATAATTCTCATCAAATGCCAGGGCCATTTCCAGATCGGTAATAGCACTGTCGAACAGGGTCAGGAACAATTTGGCATAGCCCCGGTAATAATAGGAATCTGCATCAAGTTTTCCCCTGTTCATGGCTTCATTAAGCATATTAATGGCTACAGGGTATTCCCCGATAAAGAGGTTGGCAATGGCATAATTATAATACACCTGTTTTTCCTCATACCCCAGTTCAATCGCTTTTTGAAAATCTTTAATGGCATACCAATAATTTTCATATTCAAGCTGTACAAGGCCCCTTGAATTGTAATAGGTCCCGTTGTCAGGGGCGAAGTCAATAGCAGTGGTAAAATCCCTTAATGCCCCATAAAATATCCGAAGTTCCCGATAAACGGTTCCTCTCAGGGCATAAGCTTTGGGGTTCCTGGGTTCCAGCCCGACAAATTTGTTAAAATCATACAAGGCATCTTCAAGCATTCCCAGGCCGTAATAGGTTTGCCCACGCATTTTGTATGCCTGTACATTAGCCGTATCAATTTTCAGGATGGAATCAAACGTAGATATGGCCCTTTCTTTATCATTTAAAAATTCAAATGAACCCTTGACCATAAGTGTATTGATAACCTTAACCGTATCAAATTGTGTTGTAGTAATATTCGTTTCCTGGGCATTGAGCCGGGTAATAGCAAACAGGGAGAAGATAAAGTAACAAATAATTTTATTCATATCTCATTCTTTGGGCAGGCACAAGCCAAAACACATGCCAATTATTTTATCAGACAATAACGAAATATCGGACGGCTATCCTGTAGAATTCGTTGTTTTGCCGGTACAAAATAAAAAAATATTGGCTGACAAATAGTAATCCATGCTAAATTTGACCTTTGTTTCACTTATTTAAAAAATTATGAAAACTAAAGTACTTGTGGTTTTAACCGCTATTATTCTTACCGGAATATCATCTTGTAAAACAAAAAAAATGGAACCTGTACAGGAAGAACAACTCTCTTACAGTGGAATTGATATTGAAAACAGGCTGGCTAAATATGTTCCTGTAAAACTAACAACCGATGCAACCCTGACAGATAATGAAAAGGAAGTGATCAGGCTGCTCTTTCAGGCTGCCAATATCATGAATGAAATTTTCTGGCAGGAAGCCTACGGCAACAAAGAAGAATTATTTTCGAAAATCAACGATGAAGGAACGAAAAAATTCCTGGAGATCAATTACAGCCCATGGGACAGGCTTGATGGAAATAATTCATTCATTGAAGGGATTGGAGAAAAACCAACGGGGGCTAACTACTACCCTGCTGATATGACAAAGGATGAATTTAAAAACTGGGAGAACCCGGATAAATCCAATTTGTATACGCTGGTCAGACGTGATTCTTCAGGGAATCTTTATACCATTTGGTACCATGAAGCGTTCCAGGGGCAGATAGATGAAGCAGCCGCTCTGATCAGGCAGGCATCCGATATTTGTGATGATCCTGAATTTAAACATTACCTCGCACTGAGGGCTGATGCCCTGCTGACCGATCAGTATCGCGAAAGCGACTTTGCCTGGTTGTCAATGCAAAACAATTCCCTTGATTTTGTAGTAGGGCCGATTGAAACTTATGAAGATGCCCTGTTTGGCTATAAAGCCTCCCATGAATCCTATATCCTGGTCAAAGACAAGGAATGGAGTGAAAAACTTAAAAAGTTTACCAAATTGCTTCCCGAACTTCAGAAGATGCTGCCGGTTGAAGAGGCCTATAAAAATGAAGTCCCCGGTGTTTCCGGCAATCAACTGAATGCCTATGATGTTATTTTCTATGCCGGAGACTGCAACGCAGGCAGCAAGACCATTGCCATCAACCTGCCCAATGACGAGGTTGTCCGGGATTCAATGGGCTCAAGAAAACTTCAGCTTAAAAATGCCATGAAAGCCAAATTTGATAACATTCTGGTACCTATAGCCAATGAGTTGATAACAGAAGACCAAAGGCAGCATGTAACATTTGATGCCTTTTTTGCCAATACCATGTTTCATGAAGTGGCCCATGGACTTGGGCTTGGCTATTTGATCCATGACAAAGACATCACGGTCAGAGTTGCATTAAAAGATGCTTACACCTCTATTGAAGAAGGAAAAGCCGATATACTGGGCTTGTTCATCATTACCGAACTTTACAAAATGGGAAAACTTGGCGATGTTGACCTCATGGATTACTATGTAACTTTTATGTCAAGCATATTCCGCTCTGTCCGCTTTGGTGCTTCCAGCGCCCATGGAAAAGCCAATATGCTCAGGTTTAACTTTTTCAATGATATGGGTGCTTTTACAAAAGACGAAAGTACAGGTACTTACCGAATCGACTTCGACAAGATGAAAATTGCCATGGAAGCCCTGACAATGAAAATCCTCGTTATCCAGGGTGATGGTGATTACCTGGCTGCCAAAGACTGGATTGAAAAAGATGCTGTAATAGGAGAAGCCCTTCAGGCTGACCTCGACAGGCTTGAAGCTGCCAATATCCCGGTGGATATTATTTTTGAGCAGGGCCCGGAACAGTTGGGATTGTAATAACCTGAAATATATTTTTTAGGTATTAGCTGTGAAACTATAGCTTTGAGCTTTTCAACCCATCGGGGTTGGTGGAAAAGATTTATGAAAAAATCTCCCAGTCTCTCCGTCTTCGCTATTTCGCGCTTTCGTCCCTTCGTCTCCCTTTACTCCTTCAAAACACTCCCTGTCCTCACCTCCTGCTTCCCGTTAGCGCCACGGACAGAG
>CAZVAY010000175.1:0-6098 GCA_964625265.1 uncultured Sphingobacteriales bacterium
GGCTTCGGTACTGCTGGGTGAGTTCAGGGGAAAGCAAGCTATTGATAAAGGCAAAATAGCAGACATTTTACTAAGGCTCTCTCATATGGTATCCGACCATCCACAGATAAAAGAATTGGATATAAACCCTGTTCTGGCCAGCGCTGAAGAAGTGTGTGCCGTAGATGCCAGGGTGCTGTTCTAAAAATGAAACAATAAATTATAAAAAGAGAATATGGCAGACAAAATGTACAAAATCGGAATAATCGGCTTGGGGCCGATAGGGCAAACGCTGGGATTACATTTCAAGGAAGCCGGTTGCGAAGTAGCCCTAACCGATTTGGATCGTGAAAAATTAAACCTGATACGCACACAGGGAATTGAGCTGGTTGGTAAATTCGAAAAGAAAACCTATTTCAAACATGTATTTTACTCCATTGAAGAGATGCTGGAACATGACTTTGATATCCTGATAAGTGCTGTCAAAGACTATCATGTGGACAATATTCTCGATCAGATAGAATACCACAAAACAAAAGACCTGATCCTGATGAGCGCACAGAACGGGATTGATATCAGTGATAAATACACCAGCCATTTTTCCAAAAACACCATTTTAAGGATGGTCATCAACTTTGCCGGTAACCTGCAGGCACCCAATGTGGTGGGAGTGAATTTTTTCAATCCGCCCAACTACGTTGGTTCAGTGGATGATTCCATACCCGAATATGCCGATTGGGTTGCAGAGACTATGAATTCTGTGGGATTAGAAACCCATCATGTAAATTCATTTGAAATTGCCGACAAGGTGTGGGAGAAAACAATTTTGAATGCAGCGCTTAGCCCCTTGTGTGCTATTTCGAGGCTAACCATGAAAGAGGCCATGGACAATCCGGATACCCTGGAAATTGTTGAACAAATCCTTTATGAAGCTGTTGCAGTTGCAAAAGCAGAAGAGATCAAACTGCCCGAAAATTTTATCAAGCTGGCCATCCGCTACCTCAGCAATGCCGGCAACCATATGCCTTCGCTGGCTGTTGACTTAATTAATAAAAGAGATACGGAGGTTGATTACATGAACGGGAAAATTGTCGATTACGGGAGGAAACATTACATCCGCACCCCACTTAACCTGACATTAACAAATCTGGTGAAAGCCATTGGACATAAAAATGGTGTAGGCCAGAAAAAATAAGTAAAGACCTATTGAATAAAATAAAATAATGACTATGAGTGATAAAATGTATTCCTGGCAGATGACACAAAATGATGCACCTTTTGAACTGGTTGAAAGTGACCTGCCTGCATTGGAATCCCAGGAGGCGCTAATAAGAATAGCTGGCTGTGGGGTTTGTCATACGGATTTAAGTTTTTGGCATTATGGGGTAAAAACAAAGAAAGAACTACCCCTGACCCTGGGACATGAGATCAGCGGAAAAGTCATGGATGGCCCTGCTGAATGGGTAGGTAAAAAAGTAATTATTCCTGCCGTACTTCCCTGTGGAGAATGTGAACTGTGTAAAAAAGGACGCAGTAATATGTGTCAGAACCAGTTGATGCCGGGGAATGATTTTCATGGCGGGTTTGCCTCACATATTAAAGTACCGTCCCGGTTTCTTTGTCCCGTACCTGAATCAGTACTGGATAAATATTCCCTGAAGGAACTGTCCGTTATTGCCGATGCTATATCTACACCCTATCAGGTGGTTAAAAAATCCGGCCTTGAAACCGGTGACTTTGCTATTGTTATTGGTGCTGGTGGTGTGGGGATTTATGCCGCACTGATCTCAAAGATATTGGGAGCAAAAGTTCTTTCCATTGACATTGAGGATGAAAAACTTCAAATAGCCAAAGAGAATGGCATAGATGCCATACTGAACGTGAAAGGAAAAGATCCCCGTGAGGTCAAAGGCGAAGTCAGGAACATTGCCAAAGAACTGGGTGTGTCGCGGTATGGGTGGAAAATTTTTGAAGTTTCGGGTACCAAAGCCGGACAGGAAACAGGCTTCAACCTGATTACCTTTACCTCCGTATTGTCCATTGTAGGTTTCACCATGGATAAACCTGAAGTCCGGCTGAGCAACCTGATGGCATTTGATGCTTCCCTGGTAGGTACCTGGGGTTGCAAGCCTGAACTGTACCCCGAAGTGGTGGATCTTGTGGATTCCGGGAAACTAAATATAGCCCCATTTATTGATTTATTTCCCATGTCGCAAATCAATGAAGTTTTTCAAAACACATTGGCACATAAATATAAAAAACGATCCATTATGGTTCCGGACTTTAAATCTTAACACCTAAATATATGACTATGCTGAAGAATCATGAACTGACAGAAATAGAATTTTCAGAAATTCTTTATGAAAAACATCCTGCAAAAGATAAAAGCGGGAATAACATTGAAGGGCTTTATAGTGCCTGGATTATTTTGAACAACCCCAAACAATATAACTCGTACACCACCCAGGCTGTCAAGGAAGTTATCCTGGCATTCCGAAAGGCATCAAATGACCGTAGCGTGGTAGCAGTGGTATTTACGGCAGTAGGTGACAAAGCCTTTTGTACCGGAGGCAACACCAAGGAATATGCTGAGTACTATGCAGGCAATCCGCAGGAATACAGCCAGTATATGCGCCTTTTTAACGACATGGTATCCGGGATATTCCTCTGTGAAAAACCTGTCATCAGCCGGGTAAACGGAATGCGTATTGCCGGTGGTCAGGAAATTGGCATGGCCAGTGACTTTACTATTGCCTCTGATTTGGCCCGGTTTGGCCAGGCTGGCCCCAAACACGGCAGTGCAGCTATTGGTGGTGCAACTGATTTCCTCCATTTGTATGTGGGTATTGAAAGGGCTATAAAGTCACTGACCCTTTGCGAAATGTGGTCGGCTCATGAAGCCTTGCAACTTGGGTTGATCAGTGATATTGCACCGGTATTAAAGGTGGATGGAAAGTTTATTCCCAATCCGCTGGTGGTTACCGACAGGATGACGGATGAATTCGGGAAACCTGTTTACGGGTTGTTCAAGCATGGTGAAGAAGCCGCCAAAGCCAAAGAGATTCTTGCCAGCGCTGAAGTAGACCTGAGCTTACTCGATAAACTGGTAGAAAGTTATATAACAAAGTTATTGTACACATTCCCGAACTGTACCATGAAAACGATGACCGAAATGAGGAAGAAGAAGCTTGCCCACTGGGATGCCAACAAAGAAAGCAGCCGCGAATGGCTTGCCCTGAATATGATGACCGAAGCCAAAGCAGGTTTTCAGGCATTCAACGATGGGCCCAAAGGAAACAGGGTAGTAGATTTTGTAAAACTTAGGTTATTGCTGGCTGAAGGCCACGAATGGAATGACGATATGATCAGGGCCATTTCACCTCAATACCAGTAAAATAATTAATCATTAAGCCTATGCAAAAAGTAAAAGTTCAATACGAACACGACAATTCGGTTGCAAAGATCACCCTTCATGATGGCACAGGAGGCAATATCCTTGACAACAAAATGATGACGGAACTAACCGATTTTCTGGCATCAGTCAGGCATATGCCCAGCCTCAAACTGATCACATTTGAAGGAGAGGGAAAACATTTTTCCTTTGGTGCCAGCGTTGCCGAGCATACCAGGGACCAGTCTGAAAAAATGCTGGAAACCTTTCACGGCTTATTTTATACCTTGATGGATATTAATATTCCGACATTAGCCAGGATATCCGGTCAGTGCCTTGGTGGAGGATTTGAACTGCCCTTGGCTTGCCATTTTATATTTACCGATAAAACAGCCAAAATAGGACAACCGGAAATAGTCCTGGGAGTTTTTGCACCACCGGCATCCATTATGTTGCCAATGCGTGTCGGCTTTACCAAAGCAGAGGAACTGCTACTGACTGGTAAAATCATTGGTGCCGAAGAAGCAAAACAGATTGGTTTGGTCAATGATGTATTTGAGGACAAGGAGACTATGAATGCTGCATTGGATGAGTGGATTGCCAAATATATTTTGCCCCGCAGTGCATCCTCATTGCGCTACGCTGTCAGGGCGGTACGAAAGCCATTCAACCAGACCATGCGTACCTACATGCCTATGTTAACGGATTTGTATAACAAGGAAATGATGAAATCGCATGATGCGAATGAAGGCATTAATGCTTTTATTGAAAAACGGAAACCTACCTGGAAAAACCACTGATACCGGATAATGATGAAAGGACAAAACAGGCAGATATCGTTGCAAGGAGCACTTAAGGCCATCGGGCCCGGAATATTGTATGCAGGTGCAGCTATTGGCGCTTCGCATCTCGTGTTCAGCACACGTGCCGGTGCCGATTACAGTTTTCAACTCATTTGGGCTGTTTTGTTGATCAACCTGTTTAAATATCCGTTTTTTGAGTACGCTTACCGGTATACTTCAGCTTCGGGAGAAAGCATGCTTCATGGTTATAAAAAGCTAGGTAACTGGGCTATTGTTACTTTTTTTGTGATTTCAATTTGTACCTCTATCGTCAATTTTGCAGCGGTCACCAAGGTCACAGCAGATTTAACCAATTACTTTTTCAACCTCAACCTGAATAATTTTATCTCAAGTTCAGCATTGCTGACTTTAATCCTTGTGATGCTTTTTGCCGGCCGGTACGCCCTTGTTGACAAGGTGATGAAAGTAATGATTGTTGTCCTTGGCCTGTTTACCATCATAGCCTTTTTCTTTGCCCTGTCCAAAGGACAAAATATTCAGCCCGGGTTTGTTGAACCTGAGTTATGGAATGATGCCGGGCTCACCTTTGTGCTGGCATTAATGGGATGGATGCCAACACCTATAGATGCTTCAGTCTGGCCATCATTGTGGGCTCAGGAACGGATCAAGCAAACAGGCTATACCCCAAGCCTGCGGGAATTCAAGGTTGATTTTCATCTTGGTTATGTAGGCTCCGCCTTTATTGCCATCTTTTTCCTGGGGCTGGGTGCCCTGGTGATGTATGGCTCAGGAGAACATTTTTCACCCAACGGAATTAAGTTTTCACAACAATTGGTGGAATTATATTCCTCATCAATCGGGAAATGGAGTAGCACCATCATTGCCACCATCGTGCTTATTACCATGTTCAGTACGGCTTTAACAGTCATCGATGGCTATCCAAGGTCGTTAAAAGGTTCCATGGAACTGATCTTTAAAAAGTTCTCTAAATCCGGCAACAGGCTGTATGTATTCTGGACATTGGCACTCTCTGTTGCAGCGGTGATCATCCTTGGTTTCTTTACTAAAAACATGAAATCCCTGCTTACCTTTGCCACGGTTTTGTCTTTCCTGACAGCACCTGTATTTGCCTATATCAACTTCAGGGTAGTTACCAGCGATTTTATACCAAGGGAATATTATCCCAGGTTGTGGCTACGGATCCTGAGTTGGGGAGGCCTTGTTTTTCTGGCTGGGTTTAGTTTATTTTATATTTATTTCATCTGGATAAAATGAGATTTTTAATATGAGTGAAAAGAAAGGAAGTATTATCAGGTTACAAACGGCAGCCATACTAAAGGATACGATGGATCATTACTTTGAAAGGCTGAAAGAAGCCGTAGAAGATGACCGGAAAAAAGTAGCCTGGTGTACCAGTGTTGGCCCGGCAGAATTGTTGTATTCCATGGGTTTTGAGGTGTATTTTCCTGAAAATCACGGAGCCATGCTCGGTGCCGGCAAAAATGCCGACAAATATATACCTTCTGCAGTGGCAGCCGGATATTCCCCTGATATATGCTCTTACCTGACCAGCGATATAGGTGCTTTTATTCAAAATGAAACACCGCTTCAAAGGAATGGGCTTGCCTCAGTTCCCAAACCGGACATTCTGGTGTACAATACCAACCAGTGCCACGAAGTAGCCGATTGGTTTGGCTATTACGGAAGGCATTTTAATGTTCCTGTAATTGGAATTCAAACACCCCTGGGATTAGGAGAATTAACAGACAACCTGGTCAATAGTGTAGCAGAACAAATGAAAGCACTGATCCCTGAACTGGAAAAAGTAGCCCCCCGGAAATTCGATATGGATGAATTCAAAAGAACAGTTGGGTTGTCGCATGATGCATGTGTGGAATGGAGAAGAATCCTTGAAACTGCCATGA
>CAZVAY010000176.1:0-6098 GCA_964625265.1 uncultured Sphingobacteriales bacterium
TTTGTTTTTCTCATTAATAATTTTCGCCATAATGCTGATAGCAATTTCATCAGCTGTATCAGCATGAATATCTATGCCTATTGGCATATCTGCTTTATCCAGTTCTTTTTCGGTGCATAACCCTGCTTCGAGGAACATTTTGCGGGTAGTTGCGACTTTATTTTTGCTGCCTATCATACCGAGGTAGGCAAATTTTTTCTTGAGGCACCAGGAAAGTATTTCCCTGTCAGTAGCATGTTCGTAAGTGGCAATAACGACATAAGTATGGTCATCAAAAGGCAGGGTAGGCAATAGTTCTGAATAAGGGGCTACCATTTTGTTAAACCCTGTTGTATCCCACCCTTCAAAGATTTCTTCCCTGTTGTCAAAAACAAAGATGTCAAAATCTAGGGAAGCAGCATGTCTGACCACAGCCTGGCCAATGTGGCCGGCTCCGAACATATACAATTTATTATTTTTCATAACCGGTTCAATAAAAATGTCCACCTGTCCGCCACAACACATCTGGTGCTGACTTTTCAGATCGTGGTGAAAAAAAGCGGGTTTCTGGTCCTGAATAACTTTGACCGCCTGCCGGATCACTGCCGTTTCCAGCTTACCCCCGCCTATGGTCCCTTCAATACTGCCATCTTCCATAACAACCATTTTTGACCCGGCATGCAGGGGAGAAGAACCACGTGTAGCCACAATGGTACACAGGGCAAACTTCTTGTCCTCTTTTTGAAAGTCAACGATCTTCCGAAATATACGGCTCATCAGGGATTATTTTTCTTTACAAAGTTATCATATTCAGAGCGGTCATTGATATTTGTTAACACATTAGCAATATCGGTTTCAACACGTTTGACCTTAAGGCTATAGAGAAAACCCCTGAGATTATCATCCATCTTTTCGTGTTGCATCAATACCTCGATCACCTTTTTTCCTGCCAATACCGGATGGCCACCCCTACCTTTAAAAACAGGAACTACGGTTGAATCGAATTCCCTGTTCAGGTAAAGCAAATCCAGGAGCTCCTGCTCTGTCAATGGATTGTCAATATTCTGGACAAAGCAATATTCCGGGCTTTCAAGAGTATTAAACCCAAGCCAAACGGAATAAAACCTGCCATAATCAAGGTGATTATTCACTACAACCCTGGTATCAGGAAAAGCCTTTTTAATTTTACTTTCGAGCCTTGTGTTGGTAACCAAAACAATTTCCCGGCATCCCCAATTCCTGTATGTCTCTATAAGATTCCCAAGGAAAGTCCGGTTGTTGTCAAGCATCAGGAATGCCTTGTCAGTACCCATCCGTTCCGACCGCCCTGCAGTCAGGATCACTACCGCAATGTGATCAGGTCTGTCAATCATTGATACGGGCTGTCAATTCATTTATTCTTCAAAGAGCTTTCTGTAGGTGTTTGACCATCCCGGTAATTCACCTCGTGGGGTAAGGTCAACCGGAGGATTTTTTCCTCCCATATTGAGCAACCTCAGCAAGCCCGTTCTGATGTAAGGATTTTTTTCGGGATTAAAAGTTTCGCCTGTATCCTTAACCAGTTTTTCATCGTTCACCCCTTCGTTCCAGGCATTTTTCTTTTGTAGGTTAAACAAGGCCATAGAATAGGGAACCGCATTTTTTTGCTTCATACGGGCCACCTCGTAAGCCTGTTCAAGTAGTTCATATTCCGACTCGGAAATATAATTGGACAGCCCTAGCTGATAGGCGCGCCTGGCTGTTAGTCCCTGCATAAATACTTCATCGACCAACGATTCACCAAAACCAAGCCTGTACAATTCCTGTACAGCGCCAAAACCACCCAGAATGGCATATTCGATCTCCGGCTGGTTGTAATTGTTCTTTTCTTTATAAACCATTTCCCGCTTGATGGAATCAAACTCCACCCCATGCAGGATAAGGTCAAAGCGCTGGTTGAGGAAATAATTGAATTCGGCACCACCGCCCCATTTTTCACCAAATGCACCGATAGTCCAAACGGGGCATTCCTGGATGAACCTGAATATTTTCATACCGGCCTTTGTGAAGTAGGAAGCTTCTTCCTCGCCAAGGAACTGGTAGCCTTCTTTGGCATTGAACCAGCCTTTGTTGAATTGGCGGGCATCAGCCCCCAGCATGCGCATGCCTGTTCCGGCAGCAGTAAACAGGATGGCTCCTAATTTTCCCCTGTCATACAAGTCCATACAAACCAACATGGCATGGTCCAGTTGATCAAGGGTGTATTTGTTCCAGACATTGCCCCGCATGGGGTTATCAAATATAATCGAGGCTAACCGGTCTTTTTTGTTGGGCATTACCAATTCAATGTCATTGAAGTACACCTCCATTTCTCCGTTTTCAAAGTTGCGCTGGCTGACAGGCGTTTGGTAAACACGGCCATATCCCAACAAGGTTCTCCAGCCTCTCTTTTTCATGTCAAACAACAGGCTGGGCTTTCCTTTTCTTGATTTGGACAAACCATCAACATCATAGAGGTCTTTCCTATCCGGATTTTCCTGTCCGCATTTCCTGGCAAAATTCAGGAAGCCCTCCATACCAAAATGTTCCAGGAAACCATCAATGATCTCGCAAAGGCCAAACTTGAACCTAAGCCCTACCTTGGTAGCAACATTAACATCCGCAACGCTACAATATCCATCCTGGATCATATCCAGGGCATACAGCATGATGGGTACCACATAGCGCCTGAAAGTTTTACCCCCTTGATCCGTGGCTTCAGCTACCTGAACCAGTCCTTTGACACTCTGGATAGTAGCCTCCCTGTAATCCAGTGAGCGGGCCTGGCTTAGTGACCAATAGGCCTGGGGATCAACAGGCTTAATATCCACATATTCTTTTGCTGCAGGATCATAGGCTTGAGCGGGTTTCTGCCTGTTTCCCTTACCTGCCCATTTAAAAAATCCGCATTTTTCGGGTGAAGCCAAACCAATTTTATTGCTTTTTTCGAGGTCTTCAATCCATTGCGGATAATGCCTGCCTTCGTAGTTATAGATTTCCTTTAGCCTGTCATGATCGGGCAGATGAGCACCCATGTGATGAGCGCTTTCGGTATAGGGCATATGGCCTGTCATATCCAAAACCTGGAATGGATTGGCCGTCAGCATGGCAAATACCTGGGGCAGCTCTACCATGTCCTGGGCTTTTTTGATGTCCCAACTTACAATAGCCCCCATTCCTTCAAAAATCGGATCCGCTACATAACCATGATGGTCTTTGCGCAGGGCAATGACTTTCTTTTCCAGCATTTGTGATGCAAAGGCAATACCTGCCTGATAGGTTTCCTCGCTGGCAAGGTGTCCTTTCATGACATCAAACAGCCTGTTTGCATGGAAAGGGAAATAGCCATGGCCTGTCAGAAAACGCTCTCTCATAAAGGCATCCGAGAACAACTCAGCCAGTTCGGCCGTTGTATGCGATGAGGTGTTGGAAAATACGAATATCAGCCTGTCCGGGTTTGCATATTTCTCAATCTGGGCAAAGATGCTTTTTTTCACATTCACCCTTTCGGTTGCCACTTCCCAAATGATATCGGCTTCCTTTAATGCATTAAATTCCTTGATGTAACGGACTCTGTCCAGGGTTTCCTTCAATTTACCTTCAAACAGCCGCCCTCCGGCCACCATGCCTTTGAAGTATTCAGAAATCTCCTTGTCGGCACGTTTCAGGGAAGCATCGGCAATATCAATGAAAGTAACATTTAACTTTGTTTTGTTCAAAATGTCTATTCCAATACCAATACCCATGGTTCCCGAACCGATAATACAAATATTTTCAGCGGCATTCAGCCTTGTAACTGATCTTTGGATCAGTTTATTTCCGAAAGAAAAACATGTACCCATATCTCAATTTTTATTTTTTTAAATTAATTAACAATCTCAACGCAAACAGCACCACCCTGGCCACCACCTATACAGGCAGAAGCAATCCCGGTTTTCTGTCCACGTCTTTTCAATTCGTATATCATATCCGTTGTAATCCGCAAACCTGTGGCTGCAATGTTATGCCCCATTGCTACCGCACCACCATTAACATTTGTGATATCACGGGGTAAACCTAATTCTTTCTCTGCAGCCAGGTATTGGGCAGCAAAGGCCTCGTTAATCTCAAACAGATCCACATCCTTCATTTCAAGTTTCAATTTTAACATCAATTCCTTTATGGCTGGAACAGGCCCCTGGCCCATGATGGTCGGATCGACTGTGGCAAAATGATAACCCTTGACAATGGCCAGGTAAGGAATTTGGTTTTTATCGGCATATTCGCGGTCCATTAATACTGCTGCTGCTGCCCCATCACTGATTTGACTGGCCGTCCCTGGTGTCACAAGTCCGTTGGCTTTCATTAACGGCCTCAGGTTTGCGAGTTCTTCCATGCTGATATCATATTTTACCCCTTCATCTCTCCAGAAACTTTCCTTTACCCCGTTTTGGTTTACAGCTTCAAAATTGAATATTCCCTTGAGGTAATCATTTTTTGATTTTCCGTTAAAACGGTTCCACTGCTTCAATTGAGCTTCTTTAACCCGTGAATGGCTCAGGAAAGCAAACTCATCACAATCTTTCCTTGATATACCCAGCAAGTCTCCATATTTTTCTGCTGTTAATGCCATCTGGGTGTTGAAGTGGTAATGGGCAAACCCTTCAAGGAGGTAATCCTTCATTTTTCCGTCCTCAAAATCCCAGACATTGTCCCTTTTTCTTTTTCCCTGGTGGACCATGTTGGTTTGCGTCATGCTTTCAGTCCCAAAAGAAATAACGGTATTCATTTTTTGTATATCATCCCTGGCAATCAGGTCATAGGCATCGGCAATTACCTGAAATCCGGTACCACAGATCCGGAGTGTTGTTTTTCCGGGGGCATTCTTCAAGTTATCTTCATCGCCCAGCATTTGGGCTGCCCGGTGTGCTACATTTCGCGGTAAGTAGATTTTTTGGTTCAGGGAATCTATATAGATCATACCGGCTACCACCTGGTCGATTTTAATTTTCGACAGGTCAATACCCGCCCTTAATACCGCTTCCCTGACGGCATAGGTCCCCAGGTCTTCTGCCGAAAAATCATAATAATAGCCGCAATGCTTCCCAATGGGTGTACGTGCAGCACTGACAACAACAACTTCTTTTTTATTACTCATACCTGTTTAATTTTTATTGTTCAATAATACGGTGCCCCAGGCTGCATAAAACTGTGCATATTCAGGGCTTTCAACATATTTGAATTTTTTTTCGAAAAGATCAACCAGTGAAGGGTGCTTGTCGGGCACTCCGCCTGTAACAATGATATTCTCATCGGCAGGAACCATTTCCGAACAACGGTCGATAATGGAGTTATAAATACCCACTGCAATGTTGTTGATCGTAGCTCCTTTTTTGATCAGGCCAATAATTTCGGAGATAGCGAATACAGTACAGAAACTGTTGATTCGCGCTTCATCTGTTGCCGTGGAAGCCAGTTTGTTGAATTCAAGGGAAGAAATATCGAGCCTGAAAGCTATTTCTTCAAGGAATGAACCTGTTCCGGCAGCACACTTCCGGTTCATTTTGAATTTATCCACTTGACCTTGTGCGTTAACTTTAATGAATTTGGTGTCCTGGCCGCCAATGTCGATGATAGAACATTGTTTCCTGTATTGGTGATATACCGCTTTTGACAAGGCCATGATCTCGGAGTTTGGTATGTAATCCAGGTCCAACTGCTCCCTACCATAACCACAGGTGTAAACCTTGCCGGAAAATTCGTAATTCTCACGGAATTTATCCATCACCCTGCTTGCTGCCCTTTTGAAATCAAAACCGGTCTTTACTAAATACCTGTCTACTATCTGACCGGATTCATCAACCAAAATACCTTTGGTGTAAGAAGAGCCGAGATCGAGTCCTAATTTTAACATCTGAATGGCTTAGGCGTAAATTTTATCTGACAATTGCTGAATAAAAGTTTCAATGGCAATAAGTGATTGTTCCTCGCTGAAACAACGCGGGTCATTCAGGTCTCCATTGATCTCAATATAAGGAATATTACTCTTTTTATATAACCTTCCGGGCATTCCAAAACGGTTATTGGAATTTCTCGGACATGTTTTGGAATCATGATAGATG
>CAZVAY010000177.1:0-6097 GCA_964625265.1 uncultured Sphingobacteriales bacterium
TCCCCTTAATTCCACTGCTAAACAGCTAATAGTTGTACATTTGCCCAGTAATAAAACATTGAAATTGACCAAACAATAACAGACTAAAATTATATTTGCAAACAGATGGAAGAGATCAAAGGCAGAATAGTGCCGGTCAGTGTAAACGAACACATGAAATCAGCATACATCGATTATTCGATGTCGGTTATCGTTTCCAGGGCACTCCCGGATATCAGGGACGGATTAAAACCTGTTCACAGGCGTGTATTATTCGGAATGAAAGAATTAGGGGTATTTCACAACCGGCCCTATAAAAAATCGGCCAGGATAGTGGGGGAGGTCCTTGGTAAATATCATCCTCATGGAGATACATCAGTCTACGACACGATGGTCAGGATGGCACAACCCTGGTCATTGCGATATCCGCTCGTTGAAGGGCAGGGAAACTTCGGATCTATTGACGGGGACAGCGCTGCTGCCATGCGTTATACCGAAGCCAGGCTGGAACGTATTGCGGAGGAATTGTTGGTTGACATTGACAAAGACACAGTCGATTTTCAACCCAACTTTGATGAATCCCTGAATGAACCGACTGTCTTACCTTCGAGGTTCCCCAACCTGCTTGTCAATGGTGCATCCGGTATTGCCGTAGGTATGGCCACCAACATGGCTCCACATAACCTGACCGAAGTTATTGAGGGAACTATTCAATACATTGATAACAACGATATTACTATTGATGAATTGATGCAGTACGTCAAAGGCCCTGATTTCCCGACCGGGGGTATTATTTATGGATATACAGGTGTTATTGATGCGTTTAAAACAGGAAGGGGACGAATAGTCATACGGGGAAAAGCTGTTATCGATGAATTGCCAAACGGACGCCAGCAGATCATTGTGACCGAAATCCCCTACATGGTTAACAAAGCTGCCATGATTGCTAAAACAGCAGAACTGGTTGATGAAAAGGTCATTGAAGGTATCAGTGATATCAGGGACGAGTCTGACAGGGATGGATACAGGGTAGTGTATGATATTAAAAGAGATGCCAATGCCACGGTTGTACTCAATAACCTTTATAAATTTACTCAGCTACAGTCTTCCTTTAGTGTTAACTCGATTGCCCTGGTTAATAAAAGGCCTAAAAGCCTGAACCTGAAAGACATCATCAAACATTATGTAGAGCACCGTCACGAGGTGGTGGTCAGGAGAACGAAATACGAACTGGCCGAAGCAGAGAAAAGGGCTCATATCCTTGAGGGGCTTATCATTGCTGTCGATAATATTAATGCCGTTATCAAACTGATCCGGGCATCAAAAACTCCGGAGGAAGCTCGTGAAAGCCTGATGCGTGAATTTGAGTTAAGTGAAATTCAGGCCAGGGCCATATTGGATATGCGCTTGCAAAAGCTGACCGGCCTTGAAATTGACAAACTCCGCGCTGAGTACGAAGAAATCATGAAAACCATTGCCGAACTGAACAAGATACTGGAAAGTGAGGAGTTGCGGATGGAGATCATTAAAGAAGAACTGAGGGAAATACAATCAAGGTATGGCGATGAAAGACGTTCAGAAATTGTTCATAGTGCCGAAGATATCAATATCCGTGATATTATTCCTAATGAAGACGTTGTAATCACGATCAGCCATGTTGGATATATCAAGAGAACTTTGTTATCAGAATTCAGGACACAGCACAGGGGAGGCCGTGGAGCAAAAGGCGCATCTTCAAGGGACAATGATTTCATCGAATACATATTTGTTTCGAAAACACATAATTACCTCCTGTTTTTTACGGATAAAGGCAAATGCTACTGGCTGAATGTGTACGAAATTCCCGAAGGTGAGAAAAACACCAAAGGGCGCTCGGTCGCCAACCTTATTCAATTGGACCCGGAAGAAAGAATTAAAGCTTATGTAGCCGTTGACGACCTGGCAGATGAAGAATACATCAACCAGACCCACATTATGTTTGCCACAAAGAAAGGTATCGTTAAAAAGACTTTACTTGAGGCTTATTCAAGGCCGAGGCAAGGTGGGATCATTGCCATTAAAATCAATGAAGGGGACGAACTTCTCGAAGCCATGCTGACCAACGGTGACAGCTATATGGTACTCGGCAGTAAATACGGGCAAGCAATACGCTTTCATGAAAGTAAGGTACGGGCCATGGGGCGAAATACTGCCGGAGTGATTGGTATCCGTATGGATGCCAGGCACAAAGATGATGAAGTGATCGGTATGGTTGTCGTCAATAATAAAGATGCCACGATTATGGTCGTCTCTGAAAAAGGCTATGGAAAACGCTCTGATATTGAAGATTACAGAATCACCAACCGGGGTGGTAAGGGTGTTAAAACAATGAATATAACAGACAAAACTGGCAGATTAATTGCAATTGGCAGTGTTATGGACGACCAGGACCTCATGATCATCAACAAATCGGGCATTACCATCAGGCTTAAAATTGCCAACATACGGACGATGGGAAGGGCCACTCAGGGTGTAAGGTTGATCCGCCTGAACGACAATGATGAAATTTCCTCTGTATGCCGGGTGATCACTGATGAGGAGGAGGACGTAAACGGAACGGATGAAGGCACTGATAATGGACAACAAATTGAAGATTGACAATAAAACAAAGGATTATGAAAAATTTTAAAAAGTATTTTGTAACTGCAGCCTTGTTGGTGTTTGCTGTGGGTATGGTGGTAGCACAACCGTCCAAGAGGACCACGGCCTGGAATTATTTAAAGGAAAAGCAATACGAAAAAGCTGTGGTAGCTATTGACGAAGCTATCCTGCACGAATCGACCAAAGAGGATGCTAAAACCTGGAATTTCCGGGCTATCATTTATCATGATATTGCCCTGACCGAAGATATTGCTGCTTCGTACCCTGATGCACTGGCTAAGTCACTGGAATCTATTAAAAAGTCGAATGAATTTGATACAAAAAAGAAATTCTCCGACAAAAACAGCAAGATACTTATTGATTTGGCAACCATGTTCTTCAACAAAGGCGTTGAAAGTTAGAATACAGGGATCCAAAATAATGATAAAGCTGGGTTTGAACTGGCATTAAATAATTTTAAAAACTACTTTGAATCACTAGAGATGCTGGGGGAATGGGCACAGCTTGTCAATAAAACCCTTTACGACAGTGGCATTGACCCACGTAATGTCTACTTGTACGCAGCCATTTCTGCTCAGCAAATTGATGATAATGAAACGGCTACAGCCTATTATTCCAAGCTTATATCGTTAAAATACCCTAAATTATCACCGTATGTGGGCCTTATGGATATCAAACTGGCCGAAGGGGATACAAATGCTGCCTTACAGGTGGTTGAAGCCGGAAAGAAATACCTGAAAGATGATGACCTGAAAAACCTGAATATCCGCGAATTGCTCATTTACCAGTCAAGCGGCAGGCTGAACGACCTGATTACTAAACTGAAAGCTGCTATTGATGCAGATCCTGAGAATGTTGATCTGTATATTACATTGGGTGAAACCTATTATGCCATAAGCAGCCAGCATTATATCCAAAAAGAGTTGACCGGTTCTGCTTTTGAAAAGGATATGGGCAAGGCGGAGATCGTTAACCAATATGGTGAACCGACAAAAACGTCAAAGGAAACAAAGGATGGGGTAGAAACTGAAACCATTTATTATGGTGCGAAATCCCTGAGCTTTGTTGATGATAAATTGAGTTCATGGCATGTTGACCTGCCGGGTGACAAGACCATTGACCATGCCGGGCTTGCTGCTACAAACCTTGATTTGGCTATTGGACAATACAAAAAATCTCTTGAAATGGCCCAGGATACCCAATTGCTGTTTGCCCTAAACAGTAAGATTGGGACCATATACTTTAACCAGGGTGTTGATATCTATAACAAGTCTATCATGGAAAGGGACGACACTAAATTGAAAAAACTGGAAGAGGAATATATGGCCTTGTTTGATAAAGCGATTCCGTTTATGGACAAAGCTATGGAGCTTAAACCTGGGGATAAGACGCATATTCCACACCTGGTGAAAATCTATCTGCTGAAAGGAGACATGGAAAAGGTCGCAGAGTTAAATAAGAAGAAATAAGATAATAGGGCGGTAGTTATATTAGTTACCGCCCTTATTTGGTTTTAGCTATTTAACATAATATAAATTATATTACAAAAGGGCGAATTGAAACCTATAAGGGTTATCCTCCTTTAATATCCTGATTTCTATTCGTTTGCTCCCTGCTCTGCATTCACCATCCACAACGAAAAAATGTTTAAGTAGTTCCAGAAAGATAAAACCAATTCCTCCTTCACATCCAAGTGCGATAATACGTTGATATAACATTTCAGCCACACCACCCTGGCTTGAGGCGTGATCTTAAACGGGCTGTGCCTGTCGGCCAGTTTAGGCCGTCCACGGTTTTGCATGTAATATTTTGGGCCACCCAGTATCTGTATAAAGAAATCGGCTGAATTCTTTTTGGCCTGTTCAAAGGCCTTATTATCTTCAGGAAACAAATCCCGGATACTGCTTTTTCTCAAGCATTCGTAGTGATCGCTGACCATCTGGCGGATCCCTGCCTCCTGCATGGCCAGATAAAATCCGGGATCAGGCATCACCACCTGAGGACGTGCACCCATGGGCAGAAAACTTATGTTAAATTTCACTTATTTAGAAAAAATTTAATTAAGAGCAAAAATAGTATTCCCGCTGAAATAATGCGTATTTTAACAGTATTTTTATCCTATTACTGAATTTCGGTTATTAATAAGCACCGTGGTTTTGCAGGTATTCCCTGATCTTCTTGTCAGTTGTATAATTGACCGGGGTCTTTTCCTGGTTGTCAAATGCATTCACTTGAGATTTTAAATCAACCAAAAGTTTTACAGCCTCCAACTGGTTGAATCTGGCAGCATAATGTAAGGGTGTTTGATTGTTCCTGTCTTTTGCGTTCACGTCAAACTGCTTGTCTTCCACCAGGAAACGGATAAGTTGGGTATTTCCCCCTTCTGCTGCAATATGCAATAAACTGGCACCCCATGCATCCTTTCCGAACAACGAATTTCCCTTTGACAATAAAAATTCAACATTAGCAAAGTCCCCGTCCCGGGCAGCATACATAAGGGCATCCCGGCCTGCAAAGTCCTTCCTGTCAGGATCCTCACCTTTTGACAGCAGAAATTCAAGCATTGCCTTATTATCTGATTTTGCTGCTGCTGCAAACATGAGTAACGATCTGTTGTCTGTGTATTTTTCGTTTAACAAAGCTCCTTTTGATAAAAGAAATTCAACAATTTGCACATTGCCTGATTCAACTGCATAAACCATGGCATCCTTTCCGGAATCATCCCTTTTTCGCAGGCTTACCCCTTTGTTTACAAGGGATTTTGCCAGGTCATGCTTACCGGCTTCCAGGGAAAGCATCAGTGTTGTCTTTCCTTCGTAACCTAAACCTCTGCCATTTGCTCCCTTTTCCAACAGGTATTGAGCAATTGGATAATTCTTCAATTCAAGCGCGATGACCAGCAGGCTTTTATCCTGCTTATCTTTCAGGTTAAGATCAGTGGTTTGGTCAATGAGCGATTTTGTGAATTCATCATTAGCTGCTTTCATGGCATAATACAAAGGCAACCTGCCTTCGGCATCGGCCCTGAGGGTACTGGCTCCGAGATTGATCAGAAAATTGGCGAAATCAAAATTCTTATCGGAAATGGACTTTGAAAGCAGTGGAAGCCGGTTGAAATAGAGTACATCTGACTCGGCACCGTCTTCGATAAAGCTCATACAAAGCTCATATTCCTGCATATCGTACAGGTGCGACAGCAGGCTGACCCCTTCCGCATCTTTTTGGTTGACATTGGCTCCGGCAGCTATAAATGACTGGTACAGGTCGTAAAATCCGTAGTCCAGCAGGTAGATCAGTGGCGGATATCCTTCCGGTGAGACCACGTCCATATCGATACCGGCTTTCAGCAAAAACAGGATCACATCTGTGTTTTCACCTTCAATGGCATAGAACAACAGATGTTTGCCATCACGGTCGGTGGTATTGTACTCCGCAGCATTGTCGATCAATAATTTGACAACATCATATCCGGCTACAC
>CAZVAY010000178.1:0-6093 GCA_964625265.1 uncultured Sphingobacteriales bacterium
ATTCGGCAGTATTTCCTTTTCTGAAATATTCGACCGATATGATGCAGAATAAATTCGGGTTTTCTCCCGAACTGGCCGGTAACATTACTTCCATCCTGCCCTATGGGACCGTGATATTCACACCTATCTTCGGATGGATTTGTGATAAAAAAGGAAAAAGCGCCTCTCTGATGGTACTGGGTGCCGCTTTACTGATCCTGGTGCACCTGACCTTTACTTTCACCAACATTACACCTTATGTTCCCATGTTTGTCCTGGGTGTTGCCTTTTCACTTGTCCCGGCTGCCATGTGGCCTTCAGTGGCAAAAATTGTTGACACCAACCGCATTGGGACAGCCTATGGATTAATGTTCTCGGTTCAAAACCTCGGGTTGTGGGCGTTTCCCATTTTAATTGGTTACGTACTGGACAAATCCAATCCGGGAGTCACTCCCGACATGATTGCCAATGGTACAGCATCCTACGATTATTCCAATCCCATCCTGATGCTTTCATTCCTGGGTGCATTGGGGCTTTTCTTTGCCTTTATGCTTATCCGCGAGGACAAACGTTCGCATTACGGGCTTGATTTGCCAAACCAGTCTTAATTAAAGGTATAGCCGTGAAAGTTGCTGTTACAGGAGCAAGCGGACACCTGGGCGCCAACCTGGTCAGGAGGCTGATCACAACAGGCTATCAGGTCAAAGTGCTGGTTTACCGCGATGACAGAGCGCTCAGTGGGCTGGATGTCGAAATAACCAGGGGAAATATACTGGATCAAACAACTGTTGAAAAGCTGGTTCAGGGCTGTGATGTTGTCTTTCATTGTGCTGCAGCTATATCCATCGGTAGTGATTCCAGGGAAGTTGAAAGGATAAACTATCAGGGGACTGTCAATGTGTTGAATGCCTGCAAAAAACATAAAACCGGCAAACTGATCCATTTTAGTTCTATTCATGTTTTCGACCCGCACCCCTTGTCTGAAAAGCTGGATGAAACCAGGAATTACAGCAAGGATGCATTTGCCTACGACAGGTCGAAAGTAGCAGCAGAAAAGGCTGTACTTGCTTTTGATGGGGGCTTTGACAAAGTGGTACTCAATCCTACGGCTATGATAGGCCCGAATGACTTTAAACCGTCCCTTGTCGGAAGAACGATCATTAAATTTTGTCACAACGCTTTCCCTGTCCTGCTCCCGGGCGGTTACGACTGGGTGGATGTCAGAGCGGTGGCAAATGCTGCCGTCTATGCCATTGATAAAGGAAAAAACGGGGAAAGATACCTTCTTTCGGGAGAGTTCAGGACAGTAAAAGGACTGGCTACTTTGATCGGTGACATTTATGGATCAAAAGTCCCGGCAATTTTGGTATCACGATGGCTGGCAGCAATGGGATTACCCTTTGTAAAAATGGCCAACAGAGGGAGTAAACAACCCCGGCTTTTTACACGGATGTCGCTGTATACACTAAAGAACTCAAATCCGAACATTGATTCATCCAAAGCAAAAACGGAACTTGGTTTTGATCCCCCACCCCTTAAAACTACTCTTTCAGATACTATTCAATGGTTTCAACAAAATGGCCGCCTATGATAGACGAGAGGGTATTGAACTACATTATTTATTGCTGGATAGCGCTGGCAGTATTGGTATTTCCTGTTTTATTAAAAATAACCCCGCCTTATGGACGGCACATCAAAAACGGATGGGGGCCTTTGATCAGCAACAGGCTTGGGTGGATCCTGATGGAAAGCATTTCTTTTATTGTGATCGCCATTTATCTGGTTGTCAATGTCAGGGAATTTTCACCGGTGATGCTATTCTTTATCCTGTGGCTGGTACATTATACCAACCGCTCCTTTATTTTTACAGCCAGGTTACGAACAAAAGGGAAAAAAATGCCGCTGATGATCATGATTCTCGCCATTCTGTTCAATTTCATGAACGGCTTTACCAACGGTCATTTTCTGAGTCACAACCAGGAAATATATACCTCCGCCTGGTGGACTAGCTGGCAGTTTATTTTGGGTACTATCCTGTTTGGATTGGGAATGATATTGAATATTTCAGCAGATAACATATTGATCAACCTCCGAAAAAACCATACGGATTACCAGATTCCCCGTGTTGGCTTGTTTAAGCTGGTTTCCTGCCCCAATCACCTGGGCGAGATCATTGAATGGGCCGGATTTGCCCTGATGACCTGGAGCCTGCCGGGTTTTGCTTTTGCCTTATGGACCTTCATCAACCTGGCGCCCCGCTCCCTGGCCCATCACCGTTGGTACAACAGGTATTTCCAGGATTATCCGAAAAACCGGAAAGCACTTATTCCATTTATCTTGTAAGACAATTGCAAAGCATGCCATTCGACTGCATTATTTTCAATATTTTTGTAATTACATACCAATTAAATATCAGGATAAATGAAAAAGCTTATTTCGTTCTTATCAATCTTACTTATTCTTCAGTCTTGTGATCTTCTTAAAAATGTCGATTACAGTGACCTGGAAAAAGTGCTCGCGACTACAACGACAACCAATGAACTAACAAATACCGATATTGTCCAAGGCCTGAAAGAAGCCTTAAATGTAGGGACACAAAACGCAGTTCAAAAGCTCAGCCTGACGGATGGTTTTTTTAAAGACCCTATTCTTAAAATCCCTTTCCCGCCCGAAGTGGTATATGTCGAAGAAAAGTTACGTGCCCTCGGTATGGGAAAACTGGTGGATGATTTCGTCCTGCAAATGAACCGGGGCGCTGAAAAGGCAGTTGTTAAGGCCACACCTATTTTTGCCGATGCCATTACTTCCATGTCCTTTAGTGATGCAAAAGCTATTTTAAAAGGAACCGACAATGCAGCCACCACCTATTTTAAAAACAATACCTCAACTGCCCTGTCCAATGCATTTAAACCCGAAGTACAGAAAACGCTTGACCAGATGCAGGTAACCAAATATTGGTCTGATGTAACCACGGCCTATAACAGGATACCATTGACAAAAAAAGTGGAAACTGATCTGGCCAAATATGTAACGGATAAAGCCCTGGACGGGCTGTGGATGAAATTGGCCGTTGAAGAAAAAAAGATCAGGCAGGATCCTGTTGCACGGGTTACAGATATTCTTAAAAAGGTTTTCGGGTCGCTTGACTAGTTATTTGTAGCTGTATATTAGTACTTAGGCTTTAGTGTATATACTTTAGTTCAATAATAATCCAATGTCAAAAGTAAAGCAATCACCAGCATTTTATGTACTTTCTTTCACCTCCATGTGGGAACGGTTCAGCTACTACGGTATGCGGGCCTTTCTGATTCTCTACATGGCAAACGATATCGCCAATCCTGAAACCGGACACCTTGGTGGATTGGGATTCAGTGATGGTTTTGCCGGAGGTGTCTATGGGGTTTTTAACGGGCTATGTTACCTTCTCCCCCTCTTTGGCGGTTATTTATCCGATAAACTATTAGGGGAACGCAGGTCTATCTTTATCGGTGGCGTGCTGATCATGATAGGCCATTTTACTTTGGCTACCGATGCAGGCCTCGTACCTTTCTTTACCGGACTGACTTTGCTTGCAGTGGGAAACGGATTTTTCAAGCCTACGACTGTTACCCTGATTGGTGACTTGTACGAACAAGGTGATAAAAGACGCGACAGCGCTTTCACCATTTACTACATGATCTTCAATGGTGGTGCTATCCTCGCCCCGCTCATCTGTGGGTATTTCGGCCCTGAATATGGTTATCGCTATGGTTTCCTCGCTGCAGGTATCGGTATGTTTGTTGGACTGGTCATTTACCTTGCCCTCGGTAAAAAATACCTGGGGGACATGGGCAAAGTTGCTAAACAAAAATTACAGGCTGCTGCCGACAAAGCCAATAACACCAAAACAGTGAAACAACCTCTTACCAAAGAAGATGTAGACCGGATCCGGGTTATCGTCGTACTCCTGTTCCTGACAACTTTTTTCTGGGCCAGCTTCGAGCAGGCCGGAAGCACACTCAACCTATTTACAGAACGCTATATCAATAAAACCGTTTTGGGCTGGGAAATTCCAACCCCCTGGCTGCAATCCGTCAACCCGATATTTGTGCTGGCTTTGTCTCCCCTTTTCTCCTGGTTCTGGCTGTGGCTGAACAATAGGGGAAAGAACCCTCCTACCCCTGTAAAAATGGCTATAGGTATGATCATTCTCGGCTCCGGCTTCCTGTTTATGCTGGGTGCTGTGATACAGCGTGGCGGTGATGTGGCTGATGAATCGGTCAAAGCCGGGTTGTTCTGGTTATTGTCCTTCTATCTATTCAGTACCATTGGAGAATTATTTGTGTCGCCTATCGGTTTGTCCATGGTGACAAAACTGGCTCCGGCCCGAATGGGGTCATTCTTTATGGGCGTCTGGTTTCTGAGCTTTTTTATCGCTCATGTAATCGGTGGCCTGGCCGTGGAAGTATTCAGTAAATTGGGTGGCCACACTTTGTTCCTCGCTATTTTTGGAATTATGATCGTGCTGGGTGTAGTTGTATTTATCTTATCCAAAAAACTGATATACTGGATGCACGGAAGGGATTAGTAGAATGAATAATTAACTATTAGTCTTTACTGCGGTAAAGTGAAAGGAGCCTTTCGCTCCCAAATTGTGCTTTAATCCTGTACTATGATCTTCTTCACTGTTATCTTCCCGGCTGTGGTATAGACTTTAAGAAAGTAGATACCTTCGGCCAGGCCTGTCAGGTCAAGCTGTGCTTTTTGACCGGAGGGCATTATTTTATTTACAATCCTACTGTTTATATCCAACAGTTGAACTTCTCTCATAGCCCTTTCCGAATACACCATCACTTTGTCATTAGCAGGGTTGGGGAATACCGAAATCCGTGCATGACCGGGAACAGGAAGGTCAACGGAAGTGTTCATGTCAAAATACATTTTATCTATCACCAGGACCGAACCTGCCTGTGGTGTATCGGTATTGGACGAAAGGATATTGATGTTCAATGAATCTGGTGTTAATCCGGGTTTGAAATTCAGCGGTAATTCAAACAAAGTCCAGGTGCCAGCCGAATCGTATATTTTCATGGAGTTGCCACCTATTGTATTCTTATCCCCTGTCAGGCTGTCCCGTGAAAAAAACTCAACTGAAATGAACCAGTTGTCGCCATTAACAGGTTGATATTTATAGTATAACAAAAGTTTTTTTGGCTTGTATGGAAAAGCAATACCCCCATAAATATTTACCTCCTGTGTCAACAGGTTGAAACTGTATTTGCCCAGTGTCATAAACCCGGGAATGGTATACAGGCCCACCATAGCTGAAACAGTGGTCAGCTTAACTGAAGAAGAACCTTCATACGGGTCGGTGGTTTCCTCTTCCACAGTGGCAATAAATAGGGCTGCAGTTGTAGCATTGGGTGTAGTCCAGAATTCCGGATCTGAATACAAACCTTTATTTACCCATGATTCAAACCCACCATTGGGGATTTGCTGGCCAATTGAACTAAATGCAACCAGCATAACAGCGCTTAACAATACAATTTTTTTCATTTTTCTTTTTTTACAAAAGTACATTTTTTTGTCCGAAATTGGAAAGATAAACAAAAAGAAGCCTGCCAAAACTGGCAGGCTTACGATCCTTGAATCACCTTGAGTGGAATACAGGTGTGGGAACCTGAAACAAAAGTAAACTCAATTAGGTTTTTTATAGACGCTATTCATGTCGAATGGTTGCTTTAACACTTTACAGCTACTTCCAGGCCATTCACCGGGGTTAATCGGCCATTCACCGAAAACAGGTTTTTTCACTGACTATCTTCACTGATATTTGTTCCGGATAAAACATATCTATCAATTTGCTCATTCTCTATGATGTTTCTTTTAACTTAAATCAACTACTATGACCTACACCACTTATACACGAGGCAGACGGCCGGGAAGGCAGATGAAAAAATCAAAGTATGAACCCCTGAATTGGGCATTCGTTGCCCTGTCAGTAGGTGTGCTGCTGCTCATGCGCAACTTTGACCTGCTGGATGAAAGGACAAGCAGGATGATCTTCTCCTGGACCATGCTGTTGGTTGCAATGGGTATTCTGCACTTAAAAATAAGCAGAGTTGGATAATAGAT
>CAZVAY010000179.1:0-6086 GCA_964625265.1 uncultured Sphingobacteriales bacterium
CCAACGCCATTATAAACGGCAGTAAGCCTTTGGTCATCAAGTCCGAAAAATTCCCCGATACGGTTCTTTTCAAAATGTGAGACTGTTATAACTTTATCTGCTTTTTTTAATATCCGGGGCACAACGAGGCGCCTGTACATATTGCCAAAACGCTGGTATGGGGTAAATCCTTTGGCCAGCAGTGGGTGCTTTTCCATGTAAATGATATCGTGCAAGGTCACTACCAACGGTACACCGGGTTTCAGGGGTGCTGTATTGGAAGTGCAGTGCAGCAGTTCGCAGTTGTATTCTTTTACAGCTTCGGGCAATGCCTTTTGTTCCCACACCGGGTAGGAGGAAGCCGGTAGTTCCACAAGGAAGAAATTAGAGGTTTCCTTCAAGCAAGTCCGGTCCTGGTCGGGCTTGATAAAGATAAAATACTGGTTTTCCTTATCTATTTCCTGTAGGTTTTTGATCAATTCCAGGGCAACCATGTCCATGCCATGTTTCCGTTGCCTGTAAAGCCTCTGACCTTCAATTGCTATTCGCATATTTCAAGTGATTTAGGGGTTTCCGTGTGTTGTATGTATAAATTTTCTATTGGCTCCTTTGATCTTCAACAGGCTGAGCAGCATAAGAAAAATACCTTTTGGAAGACCGGCTACAGCCTTAAGTGTATTCATGTTCAGGAATTTTCGCGGAACTGCCAGCATAATCCCCAGATAAGCTGAAATAGCAACTACAACCCAGGCTTCTGACAGTAAGCTTGCCTCTGTCCATTGGTTTACCAGCAAAAACAAAATCAACAAGAGGGGATAGAGCCCAATCATTAATGCCCTTGGGGGCATTAGCATTTGCCATGCTTTGTCGAAATAATCCATGTTGCCCCTGGTTAATAGCTGCAGCAAGGCATCAAAAAAATATTTCCTGAAATAATGCAGTTGTGCCGAAAGCCAGCGTCTGCGCTGGTTGGAAAAATTACCCGATTGTGACACTTTTTCATCATAAACATAAGCGTCTTCCAGGTATCCAATCCTGTGCTTTTGCTTTAGCATCGTCAGTTCAATTTCCTTGTCAAACCCGCCAATCGCTTTAATTCCCTGCATCATAGACCTAAAATAGGCGTAGGGGAACACCATGCCCGAACCGATAATAGCTGAAGACAAGCCCAGTTTCCGGTGCCCCTTTCTGAAAATACTGTTATTTATTTCTTCACTGATAGCATCCAGCGTAGCCAGGGATGTTTCCATGTTTTTAGCTGTCCTGTGGGCCTGCATGGCCATTATTTTATCATCAAAGGCTGCGTTTATTTTTAAAAGGAAACCGGTTTCCATCAGGTTGTCGGCATCCAGCACAAGGGCAAAATCATAATCCTCGGGAAGCTGTTCCATGGCCTTATTCAATGCTTTGGATTTGGTACTGGTTTCAAAACTGACCTCCACTAATTTGACAGGCAATGCCCTGAGTCTGTTGAGTGTGTCCTCTTTGAAGGAATCAGCAATTATCACCACATCATAGCCCTCAGCCGGATAGTTTTGTTTCAAAGCATCTGAAGCAACATCCACAATCACATTGTCTTCCTTATACCCGGGTATCAATACGGCAAATTTCCTTTTATGGCCAACAGGGAATTTTACTTTTTGGGCAGGCAGGAGGGAAGCAAATGAAAATATCAAAACATAAATAGCAGAAAAGCCGAAATAGACCAGAAACACCCACTCAATGACTAATATGATTGTTTGTATTGTATTCATCCGTATAAGCTGTTGATATTGATTTTGCCTTTGTATTGAATTTTAGCTTTTCCTTCAGCACCCGTTATCCATTGGGGGTTTCCCTTGATTTTAAAATGAAACAATTGCCACCACCAGCCACGTGTAAAAGCTATAAACAAGTTTAGATGTCTTTTCATTAGCAGGGAAATACTGTTTTTAGGAATAGATAGAAAAATGAAGAAAAGAAGGCTGGCCGCTTTTTGAAAACCCCTGAAATTGCGCCTTACAAAGAGCAGCCTGCCCCTGGTCATGTAGTACATTTTCAAGGGCGTATTTTTTCCGGTTGACACCGATTCCTTGTGATAAACTTTAGACAATCCGCAATAATATAACTGGTAACCATGACGTTTGATGTTTTCTGCCCAGTCAAGTTCCTCGTAGTATAAAAAGTATATTTCGGGCATCAGACCACACTGACGGACAACGGAGGCCGGAACCATCATGGCAGCTCCGTGTGGATGGTTGGTGATGGAGACATCATTATACTGCCCCTTGTCTACCTCCATATAGCCCCTGGCACCACCGCGTCCTGTGTAGGGGTTAATCCCATGCCCTCCGGCATACTGAATAGTATTTTTATCTTTTGAGTTAAAATATACCAGCTTGGCGCAAACCATACCTATTTTGGGGTTTTTTCTAAAGGTCTCGATCAAGGGTTCGATAAATCCGGGATCAACTTCCGTGTCATTGTTCAGGAAAAGCAGGTACTCACCCTTCGAGCTTGCAATACCCTTGTTGTTACCTCCGGCAAAACCAAGGTTTTGAGGGCTCTTGATGACAATCAGTCCGGGATGCAGCGCTTTAATCTCCTCACTGATGCCCTTTGTACTACCATTGTCAACAACAATAACTTCCAGTGACGGATATGATACTTTTTTTAATGATGTTAGAAATTCCGCTGTCACCTCAGGTTGATTGTAATTGACCGTGATGATACTGACCATTGGCCATGCACTGTTCTTATTTATGTGGGTTGAATCCATGCCGGGGATTTCTGGTTCAAAAATTCGCTTAAATATAAATTCCTGAACAGGGGAGATGCAAAATTTTGTTATTAAAGCTGCCAAAACAGTGATGTTACCTGCTCAAAACACGATTTACCCCATTGAGAATAAGAATAGGAAATGATATAAAAAGACCATTTAATTGAGAGAAACCTATTTATTAAGCTTGTTTACCCCTATCCATCACAACCTGATCATTACCCTTAAGACAACTGATCGATGACTCCGATAGTCTTTTCAGGCTCACAGAAGGTAAACCTTGTCATTGAAATCAAAACACCTAATTCATGAACCACATTATATATCCCTGATTTTCAATTATCAATATTTTGTATAACAAATTCAGGAATTTTTCAGGTTAAAAAAACATATATTTGAATATCTGAATACATTGTGGAATTTGAATAGAGAGTATGGGAAAATTAGTGCAAACCAAAGGACTTGATATTGATGCAATCATGAAAAAAGCCCGTGAGGCTACGGAAGAATTTCTTAATCTTGGGCAGGAAGAAGTGGACAAAATCGTTAATGCAGTGTACAAAGCCGGATTCAATGCTAGGATCAAACTGGCTGAGATGGCAGTACGTGAAACGCTGATTGGAAGAGTTGAGGATAAGGTCACCAAAAACATCATTGCCACCAGGCTAGTGTATGAAGACATTATTAACCGGAAGACATTGGGTATCATACGAGCAGATGAAAATATCATTGAAATCGCCCGTCCTCTGGGGCCCATCTTTGCCATAACACCCATTACCAATCCTACTTCCACAGTCCTTTTCAACATCCTGATTGCCCTCAAAACAAGAAATCCTATAATTATACGGCCACATGGCGCTGCCCGCAAATGTTCAATCGAAGCAGCCCGGATTTGTTATGATGCGGCCATAGAGGCTGGCGCACCCAAAAATTGTATCCAATGGATCAGGCGTGCTACCCGTGAAGAGACCATTGAAATGATGGCACACCGGAAAATAGCCCTTATCCTCGCAACAGGCTCTGTCAGCCTGGTCAGGGCTGCCTACCGTTCGGGAAACCCTGCAATTGGTATTGGGCCGGGCAATGTACCTGTATACATAGGAAAAAGCTCCAGCGTACGTTTTGCCGTAAGCCAGATCGTTATGTCCAAAATGTTTGACAATGGAACCATCTGCGCCAGTGAGCAGTCGGTAGTCGTTTCCTTTAATAATGCACAGGAAGTCAGGGATGAATTCAAGCGTCAGGGTGCTCATTTCCTAAATGAAGATGAAAAAGCAAAACTGAGCGCCATTGCCATCAATAAGGCCGACAAAGTAATGAATGCCAGCTTTATTGGCCAGTCTGCAGCAACTATTGCGGAAATAGCCGGATTCGAAGTACCGGAAAATACTACTTTGTTAATTGCAGAAATGGAAAAAGGACAGGTAGGCCTGGAGTACCCGCTTTCATTGGAAATCCTGGCCCCCATTTTAGCTTTCTACGAAGTTGGCAGTTTTAAGGAAGGCATGGAAATGTGTAAAAAGATCAACAACCATGGGGGATTGGGGCATACCGTAAGTATCTTTTCGGTGTACGAAGAAAAAATCAGGGAATTTGCTACCGTCATGAATGCGGGTCGAATTCTTGTTAACCAGCCTGCTTCATTTGGTGCCCTTGGAGGCACTTACAACAACCTACAACCATCCATGACACTGGCTTGTGGCAGCGGGGGCAAAAACATTACTACCGACAATATCAGTGTCCAGCACCTGCTTAATATTCAGAGAATAGCACGCAGGTTGGAGCATCCCTGCCTGAAAGCACTTGACACCTACGGAATGGATGAATCTGTTAAAGCCGGGGATATGGACGATATCTGTAACGGAAAAGACAAATAGCTCCTTATTCCACAGAATCACTCTTTATTTACTCAACTTTTTCTTTTTCCCTCAGAATAAACCATGATACAATCCCGGCAACAGCAAATAACAGGGAGTAAAAAATGATGTCAACTACAACAGCTTTAAAGTTAATAAACTGTAATTCCATCGAATAGATACTCAGGTCGAGAGAGCCACCGACCAGGATACCCAGCGAAAAACTCCTGATGACGGCATTTACCAGGCCAGTCACTTTCTTTAATTTGATTACAAATGTGATGAGATAGCCCGATAGCAGGTTGGCTACGATAAAAGCCCACCAGATAAAATCATCCATAGAGCGCATCCCTGTTTGGTCATAATTGGCTGTCATAAAGTCCTGCAGGAGGACACCATAAATAAGCCAGCCTCCGAAAAACAGGATCAGCCCTGCAGCAATCATACTTAACAGAATTTTTACATTTTTCATAATAAAAGATTTAGGTTCAATAATTATTCGAATTTATTAAGTATTATTCGAATAACCAAACAAACCCTTTGAATAGAAAAACATAGCCAATTAGGAAGCCAGATAAAGGCCCGGCTTATTGATCATCTGTTGATTCTTCAAACCGGAGTGAAGCTGAGTTAATACAATACCGCAACCCGGTGGGGGCAGGGCCATCATCGAAGACATGCCCCAGGTGTGCATTGCATTGCTTGCACCTGACTTCAGTACGGATCATCCCGTGTGACTTATCCAATACCTCAATAATGTTGTTCTCTTTGCTTTTATCATAAAAACCTGGCCACCCACAACCTGATTCAAATTTTGTATCAGACTCAAAAAGCCGTGCTCCACAGCAAACGCAATAATAAACACCCGCTTTTTTGTTGTAGGTGTATTCCCCTGTAAAGGGGCGCTCGGTTGCTGCGTGTCTGGTAACTTCAAACTGGACAGGAGTGAGCTGTTTTTTCCATTCATCATCTGTTTTGGTGATGCTGGGCCGGGGTTTGGTATTCATAGTTTTATGATTCTGTGAACAGGAAACAAAGCTTATTGCGATGAAGTAAACGAAGAGTAATTTTTTCATTCTAGGCAATGATAATGGATTTGCTTTCAAAAGTATCTGTTCATGGCATTTTATGGATTAACAAATACTTTTCGGCTCAATATGGCTTCATGATAAAAAACCGTAACAAGATACATCCCAGGTTTAACCAGGCCTAAATTAATTTCAGTTGTAACTTCTGAAATTCGTGTTTGAAAGACCCGCTGGCCACGGATATTATAGATTTCAAGGTAGGCAGAATTTCCGGGTTGAAAATCGTTCATCGTCAGAGTGATACGTCCACTATTTGCCAGGTTGGCAAGCGTAAAACCAGGGTGGGCCACTTTTTCAATACCGGTTGTATTTTCAACGATAATGACAGCCTTCATGCATGAGGATGCATGAGGAGTGCAAACATACCAGTGAGTTCCGGTTGTAAGATGTTCAGGTGTTACAAGT